>DMMK01000180.1:652-2536 GCA_003453085.1 Verrucomicrobiales bacterium | reverse complement strand
GTGGTGGCCCAGCCTGGCATGATTGCGCTGCTCGTTTTCGGGCTCATCGCGGTGAAGTTTTTCGTGCTGCTGGCCCTCGGTGGTGTGTTCCAGCTTGGCTGGGGTGCCTCCTTCATCTTCTCCTGTGCTTTGGCGCAGGGGGGCGAGTTCTGCTTTGTCTTGTTGGGGACTGCGGGCGGTCTGGGACTGGTGGGACCGGAGCTGGCAGGTCCGCTGAATGCGGCGGTGGCCATCAGCATGGCGCTGACTCCGCTGATGCTCATTGCCAATGATCGTCTCATCCAGCCGCGCTTTGCCTCGACGACTCCCAAGCGCGAGCACGATGTGGTGGAAAGCCATGACCACCCGGTCATCCTCGCGGGCTTCGGCCGTTTTGGCCACATCATCGGTCGGTTACTGCAGTCGAATGGCTTTGGGGTCACCGTTTTGGACAATGACCCGGATCAGGTGGAAATGCTGGGCCGCTTTGGCCTAAAGTCTTTTTATGGCGATGCCTCCCGCGCCGATCTCCTGGCGGCTGCCGGAGCAGAGAAGGCCAAGCTCTTTGTCTGTGCGGTGGATGATGAGGCGAAGTCCCTGGAGATCGTGGACCTCGTGCGTCATGAGTTTCCCCACCTGCGCATCCTGGCCCGTGCCACCAGTCGCAACCATGCCTATGAACTGATTAAACGTGGAATCACCGACTATCGTCGCGATCTGCTGGGCAGTTCCTTGGACCTCAGCGTGGACATTCTGCGGGCGCTGGGTTACCGCGCCCACCGGGCCGTGCGTGCGGTGGAACTCTTCCGCTGCTACGATGAAGAAAGCGTGCGCGAACTGGCCAAACACTACGGGGGCGATCAGGCAACCTACATCTCCATGGCCCGCCAGCATTTGGAAAACCTGGAGTCCGTGTTTCGCCAGGATCTCAAACGCCAGCACCTGGATGCCGAAGATGCCTGGGACATCGCCGGGCCGCCTAAGGAGCGCTGATCGCCAGTTCCGCCCCCTCATGGGCCAGCAGCCAGCGTTTGCGGTCCAGTCCTCCCGCATAACCCGTTAGGCTGCCATTCTGCCCGATCACCCGATGGCAGGGAATGATGATGGACAGCGGATTCCGCCCCACGGCAGCCCCCACGGCACGCACTGCTGCTGGGGCCTCCACATGACGCGCCAGTTGTCCATAGGTCCAGGTTTGGCCTGCGGGAATCTCCTGCAGCGCTTGCCACACTTTTTGTTGGAAGTCGGTGCCGGTCACCAGATCCAGCGGCAGGGAAAAGCGCAGGTCTTTGCCCATGAAGTAGCGGGCGAGGGCCATCAGGACGGCATCAAAGCGGGCACCTTCATCATCCCGTACCCACGTGTCCGCATCGCGTGGCCAGTGGCGCTGGCCTTCCAAATAAAGGCCGCATAGCCCGGCATCGGTGGCTACGAGGGTCATCCCGCCGATGGGGGAGGAGGTCTGGGTGTAATAGAGCGTTGGTTTCATGGGGTGAGACTTTTCCAAAGGGCCGCGGCTGCATAAGCGCGCCAAGGCCGCCAGTCCAGCGAGCGGAGCTCGGCCTGTTTAGTCGGGATTAAGAGGCCTTCGCCGATGGCTTTGCGCAGACCCAGATCCGCTGCGGGAAAGGCATCCGGGAAACGGAGGGCGCGCATGGCGATGTAGTGTGCCGTCCAGGGGCCGATGCCAGGCAGCTCGACGAGCTTGGCCACCGCGCTTTCGTGATCCAGACCGGGAGGGAACTCCAGTCCACCCGCCAGGGCAAACTTGGCCAGGTGCATCAGCGTTTCCGCACGTGCTCTCACCAGGCCCATCTGGCACAGATCCTCCACCGTCAGGGCCTGCATGGCCTCGGCGGTGATGGCGTGGCGGTGCAACTGGGGGAAGGGGGTCTCCACCCCCTT
>DMMK01000180.1:0-607 GCA_003453085.1 Verrucomicrobiales bacterium | reverse complement strand
TCTCCACCTCATTGCCGATTCGGGCTGCCAGCCGACCTGAAAGGGTAGTCGCTGCCGCAACCGTGATCTGTTGTCCCAGCACGGCACGCACCGCCAGTTCGAAGGTGTCCCAGGCGCCTCCCACACGGAGGCCCGGGAATTGTGTGAATACCGCTGCCAGCAGTGGGTCTGCACCCAGCACGCTGCCAATCGCATCGGGCCGGGCATCGAGATCGAACATGCGGCGCACACGGTTTTGCACGGCGCCCAGGTGCCGCATCAGGGAGGGGGAGACTTCCACTAGTAGCACGGCCTCCCGCTCATGCGGCCACACGCGCATCCAGCCGGTGGCTTTGCCCAGCGTCACTGTGCGGCGATATTCCACCCCGCAGATTTCCTCCACGCCCGGTACCAGACGGCTGCGGAAATAGTCCATTAGCGCAGTCCAGGCCAGCGGGGCGCGATAGGCCAGTCGCAGACGCAGACCTTCACTCACAGGACTGCCTTTCCGACGGCAGGCACTCGGGGCCAGATGGTAGCGCTGCTGAAACAGCGCATTAAAATTGCGCAGGCTGCGGAAGCCGGCCGCAAGAGCAATTTCACTCACGGGTTGGCCTGTCTCCTGGAG
>DMMK01000255.1 GCA_003453085.1 Verrucomicrobiales bacterium | reverse complement strand
GTGCTGAGATAGACCGAGAGATAGCAGGGGGCGCCGTCGGTCCCGGGACGCTCGCCGTAGCCCACCGAGCGCTCGCGGCGGTTGACCCGCGGAATGCCCTGCGTGCCCAGTACAGCATCGTAGAAGCGCTGGGCCCGGTCGAGGTCGGTCGTCGTGATCGACAGATGGTCGAACATGGCTAGCGGGCGACACCGGGCGGGAATTCGACCGTGCCGAGCAGGGCGCCGTTGCGCGGGTCGACGATATAGGCTGCCGACGGCCCGCCCTGGGTCTCGACATGGACGACCAGCCGGTCGCCCGCGGCGTTCATCGACACGACGCGCCCGCCCGGGGGCAGCGCAATGCGTTGGGCGAAGGCGCTGCTGCCCGACGATGCTGGCGAACGGCCGGCGTTGGGCGTAGACATGCGGCGGGCAATCTCGGCCGCAATGACGATGAAGCCCGCTATGATCAGCAGGCCCATCACGATAACCAGCACCTTCAGCCAGAGCGGTGCATAGGCCTGAGTAGGGGACGCCAAGACAACTCCATGAGCGACACGTGACGACCAACGCGGGGCGCCACTTCGTGACCATCGATGCGAACGCCGCCGGCGAACGGCTGGACCGCGCTCTGGCGGCTGCCTTGCCGGACCTCACACGAAGCCGCGTGAAGGCGCTGATCGAAAGCCGCCGGGTGGCGCTTGAAAACGGCCGGACGATAGAAGAGCCGTCCCGCAAGGTCAAAACCGGCGAACGCTTCGTCGTCGATATCCCGCCGCCCGAACCGGCCGAGCCCGAGCCGCAGGCCATCGCCCTCGACATCCTCCATGAGGACGACGATATCCTGGTCCTGAACAAGCCGGCGGGCCTGGTGGTTCATCCCGCGCCCGGCAATCCCGATCGGACTCTGGTCAACGCCCTGCTGGCCCATTGCGGCGACAGCCTGTCGGGCATTGGCGGCGTCCGCCGCCCGGGCATCGTGCATCGGCTGGACAAGGATACGTCCGGCGTCATGGTCGTGGCCAAGAACGACATCGCCCATCGCCGCCTCAGCGAGGCCTTTGCGGAGCGACGCATGAGCAAAATCTACCTCGCCGCCATCAATGGCGTGCCCAAGGAAAAAAGCGGTCGCATCCAGAACCTCATTGGCCGCCACCCCGTGGACCGCAAGCGCATGGCCATCCTCTACGACGGAGCTGGCAAAGACGCCATCACCGAGTGGGAGCAGCTCTCCGTTTACAAGGACACCGCCCTCATCCGTTGCAAACTCCTCACCGGCCGCACGCACCAAATCCGCGTCCACATGAAGGAGGGCCTGGGCTTCCCCATTTTGGGTGACCCGATCTACGGTCACCCCAACCGCCAAAAGATCCCCACCCCACGGCTCATGCTGCACGCCTGGAAGCTCAGTCTGCATCACCCCATCCATGACCAGCCCATGAACTTCGAGGCGACAGTGCCTGTGGAATACGGCCCCTGGCTGGCCAAGTGACCACTCCCCGCTTCACGGGACCAGGGCTGCGGCAATTTCCGCCGCCAGGCCCATGAGGCGCTGTTTTTCAGCTTCGGTAAAGTCATAGGCCTCGCGTTTGCCGATGCCCAGCGCCCCGCACAGGCGTTCCCCATCTAGCACGGGCACCGCCAGGCTGCCCTGCACCTGCGTCTGCTTGGCCCCTTCGCGTGCCACCCCGCTGGTGTCCGTCTGCAGATTGCAGAGTTCCACGGGCTGCCGCCGTTCCGCCGCCGCTCCCGCGATGCCCTTACCGATCGGGATGGATTGGATCACAGGCATCAGTTGCGGAGGGATACCCATCTGTGCCACCAGTTTCAGATGCTGGTCCGCTGGGTCAAAGCGGTGCAGGGTACCAGTCACGCAGCCAAATTCGGCAGCCGTGGCTTCAAGAAAGCGGCTCCAGTCATCGGAGGAAGGGTTGGAAGGAAGGATCATAGGCAGAAAACGTGATTGTCGAAAAAGGCGTGTCGGGCTAGTCTGGCTCAACGTTTCCTGGAAACCATGAAAAACTGCGCCGTCATTCTTGGCATTTGTTCCCTCCCCCTGGCGGCCCTCTCTCAGGGCACAGCCGGTGGTCAGTCTGTCGTGGGCCGCACCATTTACCATGCCGATGACTCGCGCACTGAATCCGTACGCGATCCCAACAACCGGGAGATGACGGAGATGACCTACAACACCTCCGGACAACTGACGGTCAAAAAAGTCTTTCTTTTGAATGACAAGGGCGAGCCCCTCCAGGGCAATGTCTATGACGGCCGTGGCAATCTCGTGGCCCGCTGCCAGTCCATTTATGACGAATTCGGCCGCCGCAAGGAGGACCGCCTCACCAACATGAAAGGCCAGCTCTTCCAACAGGTCATCCATGAATATAGCAAGGATGGCAAGGCCCTGACCCCCAAAGTGATCAATGTGGATACGGCAGCCGAGCCCATGATCAAGCCTGCCGCTGTGGACTACACAGGTAGCGGCGCAACCGCCCCCCCGGCTGGCAATTCCTCACGCTTTGCCCCCATCCAGATCCCCGCAGGTGGCGCTCAGCCCACCGCCCCTGCTGCGGCCCCGGAGGCCAAGGAAGAAAAGCCAAAGGCCAACTTCTTCAAAAAGCTCTTCAAAAAATAGGCCTATAGCAAAACCGATCGCCGCCCGTTTTCAGCGCTTGGCCGCAGGCACCGTACGTGCGCGGCGAATGAGGGACCACGCGGTACGCCGTTGCACATCCATCGTCCACCTCCCGTCAAAATCTGGCAGTAACAGGACTGCCATAGGTGTGGAGGCTGTGGACGGCCCACTGTGGAAACCTTGGTTTTCTTCAAAGGGTGGGTTAGCCGCCCCAGGGGTCGGTTTTGCCGACCATGCCCAGTTTTGCCCTTCGACATCGCACACCAGACTGCCATCCGCTGGGAAGGGCTCCCAATCGGTCTCAATGGCCTGAATGACCTGACCGTAAGGATCGCACCACCGTAGCCGCCCCACCTGCGCCTCCAATTGGAAACCAAACATCAGTCTGCCGTCCTGGGGCGTTTCAGATTCAATGCAATAGATCACTTTGTACTCACCTGGTTGGATGATCAGGATCTCGGCAGGGATCTGGCTGCGCACCCCGCCCAGCCTACCCTCAAAAGCATACCTGCCCGTGAGATGCCGGAGGTGCCAGCCCGTGATGTTCATCGGCTTTGTCCCAGAATTGTGTACCTCGATCCAGTCCGGCGTGTTGCCCTGCGCATCCTTCAGCGTCGTGCGGTTTTTTGCCTGAATCTCTGTGATCCTCAGTGGCGGAGTTTCGGCGCGCGGCATCCAAGCTTCAAAATCAAAGGCGCTGCCATCATCCCATCTCACACGGCCGGTTTCCGGCTCCACCTTGCCACCTGTCCACACTGGAG
>DMMK01000037.1 GCA_003453085.1 Verrucomicrobiales bacterium | reverse complement strand
AGGCAGCAGCAAGGAGGGTCGTGGTCATGACAAGATCAAGTAAGTGAGCGGGGAGAAAGCGGTGGCCGACTGGCAGCCACCGCTTTCTGAGAGGATTAACGGCCCTGGAACGCGATGATCAGAGCGTAAATGGCGACGGCTTCTGCCAGCGCCATGCCGATGATTGCCAGAGTCTGGATGCTGCCAGCAGCACCTGGGTTGCGGCCGACAGCTTCCACTGCCTTGCCACCGATCAGACCGATGCCGATAGCGGCACCAGCACCAGCGAGACCCAGGGTAAGGGAACCGGTGATACCAGCAGCAGCTGCAGGAGCAGCGGCGGCAGCTTCAGCTGCGAGGGACATAACTTCCATCATCATAGTGTATTAGTCTTTCTGTATTTGGTTGTTCTGGCCGCCGCCCACACTCAGAGGCATGGTCCCGACGGTCAAAGGCTTCAATGGTGATCGTGCCCATGCTCTTCATCATGATGCTCGTCATGAGTGGTGGAGAGCTGGATGTAAACGGCGCAAAGGAGGGTGAAAACGCTGGCCTGCAGAAGACCCACCAGCAGTTCCATGAAGTAGAAAGGAATCGGAGCGATGGTGGCGACAATGAACTTACCAACACTGCCCAGGCCAAACATGTCGCCCAGGGTCATCATCGTGTGAAGTAAGGTTTCACCTGCGTAAATGTTCCCGAAGAGACGCAGGGAAAGCGAACCTGGGCGGAACATGATGGAGACGATTTCGATAGCTCCCACCAGAAGGAACACCAGCGCAATGAAGATGCCCATCAGCCCCTTGGCACCACCCTTAGGACCGAAAGTATGCTTGATGAAGCCCCACACACCCAACTCACGGATCGTCAGGTAAAACCAGATCAACATGAAGCAAAGAGCCATGCCCAGAGTCATGTTAAGATCAGCCGTTGCCGGACGGAGAAGCGGGGCGCTAACGTGTTCAAGACTGAGCATCCCGTGCCCGTGGCCCCAACCGATGGTGCCAACACCTGGAAGCAGACCAAAGTAGTTGGCCACCAGGATGAAGATGAAAAGAGTCGCCAGAAGAGGGAAAGCGCGAGGCGCCTGCTTGGGCCCCACAATGGCCTCCACCTGATTGTAAACAGCCTCAATGATGGACTCAAAAAAGTTCTGCCAAGGATGAGGAATGAGCGTCATCTTGGAAGTCGCCTTGTTGGCCACCCAGATGATGATTCCAGTGACGAGAGCCGCCACGAAGCAGGAGTTGGTGACAAAGACCCAGAAACTCTCCTTGTCGTCCCCACCAAGCAAAGACACGGCCTTGCGGCTCACTTCAGCGAGCACGATGGCGGATGAGGGAAAGGTAAAACTTACGTCCATAGCAAATAGCGGGCCGAGTCGGCAGAGTGTGTTTTAGCAGTGGGGCGAAGAGAGGCAAGACTTATTTGTGAAAAATTTCACAAAGTCGTCCGTGCCCTTATTTTACAGGTGTCCGACGACTTTTCGGCTTTCCGAATTAAATCGGAAAAAGGGCCTCACCAAGCCGTCCATCCGCCATCCACAGGCAGATCAATTCCTGTGATGAAGCTGGCGGCATCGCTGAGCAAAAAGCTTACTGCCCCTGCGATCTCCACGGGCGCTCCCACCCTGCCCAGAGGTACTTTTTGCGACAGCCTCTCGATAAAATCAGGCTGGGAAGCCTGGATACTGGGATTTGGGAAAGGTCCGGGTGATATCGTATTGCAGCGGACTCCACGGCTGCCGTAGTGCACGGCCATGTAGCGGGCCATCTGGCGCATGCCGGCCTTGTTCACCCCATACTCAATGGGGTTGGTATTCATGGGGGCCTCGTAGATCCGAGGATCGGGAGCCACAGCGCCATACATGCTGGAAAACAGGACCACACTCCCCTGCCCGGCTGAGGCCATGAGATCTGCCACGGCCCGTGTGAGGACGAAGGTGCTGGTGAGATTGCCGTGGTTCACTTCATCGAAGTCTGCGGCCGTGAGCTCCGCCATGCGCTTGGGCGTGGAAGCATAGGTCAGATTGACCAATCCATGCGGCACGCCATGGCTGCGCTGATGCTTTTGCACAAAGGGCAACAGAGCATCGGTATCGTGGGCATCCAGATCCACCGGGGTGATGTCTCCGGCAAAGCTGGCTTTTTCGAGAAAGGCCGCACTGCGACCCGGCAGGTCTGCACACAAAACGCTGGCCCCCATTTCAGCCAGGGTGAGCACCGTGGACTGGCCTAACCATCCGGCCCCGCCAATGACCCAGATGCGCTGGCCGGTGAGATCAAAGGGTGAAGGGAGGCGGTTCATGGCGGAAATAACGTGTGGGCTGAGACAACTTTGCGAACGGAAGCAGGATTTGGCCCTCATCCTGGGTCGGCCTCCACCATGAGGCCAGAAAGATGCCCTGGAGACATGTTGAGACCAGCCAGACAGGGCCAAGCTGACCAACAGTCTTTGTCGGGCCCCTATTCGATGAATTCCCACAGCGCAGCCAGGGCCTGCCCACGTGTCACGGTTCCCTCGCTCGGGCTCTTCCCAGCCTTGTGGCCAGCCGCAGTCAAAAGAGCCTGCCAACGATGCACCGAAAGAACCTCAGAATCGCCAGACTCGGCTTGGGCAACGGCCTCCGCCGTCTTTTGCGCTGTGGCATCATCCGGCATCGCCACCTGGAGAGATTGCAGCCAAATCTGCGCCGTGGCTTCTTTCAGCGGATCTTCAAGACGGGCGTTGTAGTCATGGAAAAATCCACGGGTGGCGAAAACTTGCGCCGCAAAGGCAGCGGGGCCGGCAAGGGCTACATCCACATCATTGAAAAAACTGACCATGGAACGGCTAGTCACCAAAGTTCTAACCAAAAGACGGGTATCCAGCAAAGCGGGGGCAACGTCAGCCTTTTTTGCCAAGGCAAAAGCAAAGCCTGCTGATTCACCGATTTGCATCCAGGCAGGTTCCAGGCGGACGGCTCCCCAGGCCACATGAGTAGCTGACAGGCAGACTGGAACCAGGAGGTTATCGAGGTCTGGGGCAAGCAGGGCGCGGTAAGGAATGTGGGCGGGGAAAGTTTCGTGATGCAGCATCATTTTTCCCTCGTCGAGGCTGCCCGTGATTTTTCCAGGCGTGCAGGCGTGGGTGTCCATGTACCATTCGGCAAAGGCGATGCTGTCGCCATGCACAGGAGCCCTGACGGTGCCTGGGGCCAGCATGAAGTCATGCTGGGTCAGGATGCAGCGTCCGACAAGACGGCGGGCTTCGCGCACATACATTTCGTGCGGACGATGGCCATGGTCGGCAAATTCGTCCCTGGCCAAACCATAGTTTCGGAAGAACTGGCGGCGCGTCTCCGGCCCGGCGGGGAGCATCTGTGGGTCAGGCAGTCTATT
>DMMK01000130.1 GCA_003453085.1 Verrucomicrobiales bacterium | reverse complement strand
GCTTTGGCATCCCCCTTTTCTTGAAGCCGACTGCAGGCATACCAACTGAAGCCGATATCCGCCAGGGAAGGGTGCTTCATCAGGGCTAGGCAGAGCCGTTGATGAACCTCGATCAGCCTCTTCATTTTGGGGGAGTCGCGGTCCACAGCCTCGCTGGAGCCTCGGCGGGCTGTGCGTCCGTGGAGGTAGGGCAGGGCATTGTTGCCATTGCACACACTGTTGGCGAGGATGGAGGGAAGATTGCCAGCCCAGTCCAGGGCACCGTTCGGCGAATTCAGTGCGGAGACTTCATCGGCTACCTGTTCCAGTCTTTGGGCGATGGCTTCCGTCAAGCCCAGTCGAGGTTCCAACTCCATGTCATAGGAGTTGTTCAGGAGATTGGTCAGTTCTTCGCCGAAACCTTGGCCGAGAGATTTGACCGACATGCGCTGCAGCAGTTCGCCAGCTTTTTTGGGGTCCTTTTTGGTGCTGATGATCATTAGCCTAACCAAGGAAGCTTCATCTCTTGGGTTGGCTTCCAGTAAGGTTTCATAGATCTCCTGGGCTTTTGGGCTTTCTTCCAGCATCTCCAGAATGCCAGCGAACTCGCGCCTTTTGGTGGGCGGGGCCTGGTCTCCTGGATTGAGCTTTTCAATGATCATTTTCCTCGCGTCTTTGACCTTGTGCAGACTGATCAGCTTTTTCGTTTCGGTCTTGGCGTAGCTGGTGTTGCCGCTGAGGAAGTTGCTTTGCAGCAATGTTTGGAGCTGTTTTACAGTCTCACGCACGGCGGCATCCTGATTGCCTTGAGAGATCAGCGTCTGGATGCGGCTATTGCTGGGAGAGTATGAAATACTCCTTGCCGGGACAGCCGGGGCCGGTGTCATGGCTGCGATGCGGGACCACTGCGCGGCTTCCTCCGTCATTTTCAGGCTGGTCATTGCCGCGATGAGTTCGTCCCGCTGCTGGGGCGTCATTCTACCCGTGCGCAGTCTTCGCACGGATTGTACACCTTGCCCGATTTGAGCGGTGGTGGGGGAAGGGATGAGCAAAATGGATTTCAGCAGAGCGGCATCCACATCTTCCCGCATGGACTTTTCCATGGGCAGTGCCAGGGCCTGGATCATGAGGTTGACGGCACGGACATGGTCGTCTTTCCGCTGAGCGATGGCTGCTGCCTGGAGGTAGTCCACCTGAGTGGCGTCCGGGGAACTCGCACGAGCCGATAGCTCTTTGTCGATCTGGTTCAACTCATCGGCCTTGTAAGCGAGAGCCATACGCAACAGGGGGTGTTTAATCTCTGAGAGGAAGGGCTTGATGCCGGCAAAGGCAGCGTCGGGCTGGCCATCTTCGGTGGGATTGGGGTTGTAGATGTCTTTGCGGTAAAGCCACAAAGACAAGTGGCCCGGGAATGCGATGGCGACCGGAAAAGGCAGCGACTCAAGGAGCGGCTGTTGGGAACCACCATATTGCGCCATCATGGTTTTGACGGCACCGTTATGTTTCAGACCCTCTCCTTCATAAAGGCGGATCTCCTCTTCCAGCAAAGGGATCAGTTCCTTCCAGCCTTCGGAGGCCGCCAGTGAATTGGCCACATAGGCAAAAGGCATCACCCGCGTGGCATCCACAGGATGCACTTTGAGGATGGCGATGAGCAGTTTTTGGAATCTGCCCTTCTGCGTCTGTGTGAGTCCTGGAGGTGTTGCTGATTCATTGATGCGCTGGCCTCCTCCCAGGAGTTGACTGAACGGGTAGAGGCAGTCAATGGGGGGATCTGGGCGTTTCTCATAGGTATCCAAAATCTGATCCATCCACTTGCTGCCCAGCTCGGGCTGATTGCGAAGGGCGATGATGGCGGCAGGAAAGGCGATGCTGGGATTTTTTGCGCCAAAGATTTGATAAACGCGCTGGAGGGCTTCAGGCGTCAGTTCATTGGCATTGCGTGTCGCATCATACGCGAGCAAGAGGGGATCCCAGCCTGACTTTTCCATCGCGTCTTCAGCCGTTCTTACGTTGAGACGGCTGATGTCGATTTGCAGATGCTTGAGTTGCTGGGTGTTGGGCAGTCCCGCAGCGGCGGCTTTCTGCCAGAGCTCTGCCGCCTGGGCTGTATCCAAGGACTGGCTGAGCATGATCAAATGGTGGGCGACGAGCGAAGGCACTTCAGCCAGCGTGTTGGGTATGCGGACGATGCCTGAATTGCTGCGCACATTGTACCGCTTCACATACTGGTGGTAGTAGCTCTGGTACACGCCTTGCCCCATGAGCGTCATGAAGGTTTTAAAGTTTGGCGGCAGGCTCTCTTCAGCCGCCTTCTGCATGCGCATATAAAAGGGCGTGAGAGGGTTCGTCCCCGTTGTTGCCTTGGTGATTTCGGGCAGCTCTTCTTTGAGCTGAATCATCGCAAGAAAGGCCTGGATGGCCTCAGGTGTTTGGCCATTTTCCTCCAGGGCGACCGCTCTGAAATAAGCTAGGCGGTAGTCTTTAGGATTCGCACGGCTGAGAGGCTCTAAAAATTCTTTGAGGCGTGCCCAGTCTCCTTTGGCAGCCATGGCATCTGCCATGCGCAGCACGTCTTTGGGGTCCATTTTGCTGCCACCGGCAATCTCGAAGAGCATCCGGTAACCGGTATTTTCATCCCCATAGGTGAGGTGCACCGCAGCCATTTGCTGGCGACTGCGGTTGCTGGTATCCAGAGCGGCTGCTTTTTCCAGGGTGCGCAGCGATTGCTGCCACTGACCGCTTTCTTCTTCCGCGCGGGCCAGTTGCAGCAGCAGGCCCACGTCCCTCGGCTGTAGGCGTGAGGCCTCCTCCAGAGCCTTGCGATAGTCACTTTCATTTTGACCCACGCGATGAATTTCAGCCAGAGCCAGCCAGGCCATGGCATCCTCACGATTCTTCTGCTGCCGTTCCTTGAAGAGCTCCAGCAGACGGCTCAGTTCTCCCCGCGAGTAAGCAGCCTGAGCCATCGCAGTGACCCAGCGCTTTTTTTCATCGGGGGATTCGGCCGTCTCATAAAAGCGCAGGTAGATCCGCTGCGCCTCCGCCTGCTGTCCGTCAAAATTGAGGGCTGTGGCCAAGGCAACTCCCAGAACTTCTTCCTCCTCAAATTTGCGCACGGCAGTGCGTAGAACTTTGATGGCCTCTGCGGCTTTGCCGCTGTTGCCGAGAATTTGGGCCTCAATCAACCAAGGCTGGGATGCCGATGGAGAGAGCGCCTTCCAGTCGGGGATCTGGGCGAGAGCCTTTTCGAGTTCACCCGCACGTTGGTAGAAATCCACCAAGCGCTGGGCATTGGCCGAAGTGCGGCCCTCAGGCATGTCCATCAGCTTTTCAGTCTCTGCGGCGGCTCTGGGCCAGTCCTGGCGTTTTTCCAGCAGACGCACCAGCCTCCCTTGCGCCGGCAGACTGTCTTGAGGGGCTGAAGAACGCAAAGTTTGTTCGGCGGCTTCCGTCTCACCCAGGCTCTCTTGCAAGGCTGAAAGCAGTGCACGCTCTTGAATCTTCAGATTTTTCGGGTCGCCCAACCGCCCCATGGTTTCTTTAACCACTGCCGCTTGGGTGATCACATCGGTCGCTTGGCGGATGGCATCGTCCAACTGGCTGCTATCCTGGGACAAGCGGACGCGTTCTAGTGCCCAGGGCACAGCTTCCGTAAGCTGCGTTAGCCGGGTTTGTGCTGCGTCTTCCGTGTCCTTGGGTGCCACTTCCCGGGCCGTTAATGTCGCGGCGATGATCGCAGTCAGAAAGCGGTCGTTCTGCCCCCATTTCTTTTGATGTGCGTGAAGGATCTCTCGAGCCGTGCTGGATTCCTGGCGTGTCGTCAAAGCCTGGGCGACGGCAAGGAGTGGGTCCAGATCTTCTGTCTTGGCTAGTATACGCCAGATAGCCAGAGCAGGCTCTCGCTCGCCCGTGCGGTGCAGATAGTGGGCCTGGGC
>DMMK01000051.1 GCA_003453085.1 Verrucomicrobiales bacterium | reverse complement strand
TTTCATCCTCCTTCACCCAATTGCCCGCATCCACGGCGCGTCGGCCCGCACGGCCCGTGATCGGAGAGATCACCTGACAGTAGCTCAGTGGCAGTTCCGCCTCTTTCACTGTGGCCGCCGCAGCTTCCTGGTTGGAGAATGCCGCATCCGCCGTGCTTTTAAAGTTGTCCACTTCCTCACGGGAGACGCCGCCGCTCTGCGAGAGGTTGGTGTAACGGGCCGCCTGTTTTTTGGCGATTTCCGCCTGAGTCGTTGCCTGCGCCAGCCGCGCTTTGGCCTGGGCCAGTACGACTTCAAAGGGAGCCGGATCAATCTTGGCCAGAACATCCCCTTTTTTGACATCCTGCCCTTCCTGGAAAAAGACCTCGGCGATCTGTCCGGTCACCCTAGCTTTCACGGCCACCGTCGCTTTTGGCCTTACGTTGCCAATGGCCTGCAGTTGCACAGGGACCTCCCGCTGTTCCACCGTTGCGACCACCACAGGTACCGTGGGCGTTCTTTTCACCCCGGCTGAGGCTTCGTCCTTGGGAGCGGGAGAACAGGCTGCAAGGCAAAAGGCCAATGCCAGCCATGCAGGGAACTGTGAATGGATTCGCATGATGTTAAAAATGATTCGTCGCCGCCGCTCCTACTGACCTTCACCGAATGGTACGTGCCAGGGGCACGGGTTATTGGACTGCTTTGGCGAACGCTGCACTCATTCCGCGCACTCCACACACCCATTGCCTGAACCGCACCACACAAGGAACGCCGCTCAATGGCCGACGCGATGCACTACATGCTTGAAGGCTTCTCCAGCGCCACCTGAGTCCATGATAAATGATGTGCTAGGTGTGGATGGCAATTTCTTTACATGAGCATGGATGAAATCTGCCTGCGTGCCATAGCTGGCCTCGCTCCAGCCCAGCTTCTTCGCCCATTTTCGGTAGTCTGTGAAGTTCACATCCGCCGTGATGTCTTGCCGCCCAGGATGCAGGTAGATTTCAAAGCCTTCGATCCGATGCTGGCGCAAGTACGCCCTCAGTGTGCCTGCCGGACGACGGTAGTAGAGAGCTGGGAACTCATCGCCATAATCCACCGTCAGCATGGCCCCTGTTTTCCACGCCGGGGCCCACGCCTCCAGCCACTGGCGCACGGAATCATGCAGCTCCACCTTCTGGCTTTTAGCGCGTGCGGGCCATGGTCCCAGGGCGCTGAAATGTTTGCGCTTATCCTTCCCCCACTCGAGCGGTTGCAACACCTCGCGCCGCTCCGCGCTGATATACACTTCATGCCAAGCTTTTTCGTGCCATTGCAGGAGGGTCGCGGGAAAGGCATCCAGCACTTCATTGTGATAGATAAAAGCCATCCCCTCGCAACTGGTGAGGGCGGCCTTTAAATCTTCATGCCAGGTGACGCGCGAGCCAAGCAGGGTGCGCTGCTGCTGCCGGAGAACAGGAGACGTCTCCACAATGTGCCAATGAAACTTCCGCCGCTGCCACCAGCCCAGGTTCTTTTTGACTCCGGCCATCAGCACCCCGCTGCCTGCCCCCACCTCGATCACATGCCGCACCTCGGGCCGCAATCCGGCCTCCTTTTTTAACCAGCCGGTAACAGCCTGCGCAAAAATGGGCGATAACGTGGCCGAAGTGGAAAAATCTCCCCGTGCCCCGACGGTCTGGATCTGCCGTGCATAGTAGCCTCGCTCAGGATCATACAGGGCACGCGCCATGAATTCTGAAAAGGGCTTGGGAAATGGCATGGGCGCGGATAAATCAAATCGTCTAGATCGCTGACATGTACCTAAAACTGGACTCCTTTATCAAGTGCAGAAGTTCCATATCTTTCTCGACAATCGGAATTTATTCCGTTTCGATTTCTCCCTAGTCTCAAGGCATGGAGATTCAAAAAAGGTTCAGGATCGTTTGTTTTATGATTGGGCTTAGCATTCTCTTGGCTATCAGTCCCTTTCTTTGGTTTTGTCTTGGTTTGTTGACTGGTTACTACACGGGGTATGAACAAGGGGTTCCCTTTGCCGACGCTCATCAGAAGGCCGTCAGAACCTTTGTCGCAGGTGGAAATTTCGGTCATTCAAGGTTTGTGCGGAGCACCCAGTGGAATGTCTGGACCATCCAGTGGAAGGATGATCAGCATGGTCTGGAATCCATCCGATTGATTGGCCTCGTGCCAGAGAAGGGCGAACGATATTTTGAGAAGCCGTATCTTCCCAAGAAAACCTCTTTGGAGACGGCGGTTCATCGGGAATTGTCTTCTGAGGAAAAGGCGGCAATCCAAAAAATACGTTCGCAATCTCTGCCCTGGATCGAGATGCCTGTTTCCACTGATTCAGTTGAAAAGGTAAGGGTTCGAATCATCGCTCCGGTGCACGCGGACAAAAGTTGCCTTGAATGCCATGAAGTGCAGGTCGGTGCGATTCTGGGTGCCTTTGATTACCGTTTTTATTAGATCGAAAACATCGGTTGGCACCGATTTGCCCAGCGAGAGTTCCCCCAGAAATGAACCACACCAGACCTCCGCGCAATGAGAGGGCAGCAGCAGGCCATGCCAATCATCTTTTTCTGCCCTTTCGCTCTGTCAGGACCGGCAAGGTCGCAGCTTCGCGGCATCGTTTCCTCACTTTACACCCCACGCATCCGCCGCCATCCGTAAGGTCTCGTTATGAACCGCCAAGAAAATCTTGAAATCTTCTTCCGCGACGGCAAGACCGTCATTCTCCCGATTGACCACGCTGTGGCCATCCCGGTACCGGGCATGGAGAATCCTTTCGCCTTGATTGATTCCGTCAGCCCTTACGTGGACGGCTATGTGATGAACCTCGGTGTGGCCATGCGTGCCGCAGATTCCATGGCTGGCAAGGGCATCTGCCTGCGCACCGACGTGTACAACACTCGCATCACTGGCGACGGAGCTGGCAGCATCAATGTCTATGGCGTGGAAGAAGCCGAGGCCGTGGGGGCCAATGCGGTGATGAACATGCTTTACCCCAACTCCATCAGTGAGCGGATCAACTTTCAGGAGTGTGCCGACATCATCCGTAGCAGCATGGACCTGGACATTCCCGTCATCCTTGAAGCCCTGCCTTACGGCCTGGGCCAGAACGACAAGTACACGCTGGAAAACGTCGCCTTTGCCGCACGTCTGGCTGCCGAGCTGGGCGCCGATGTGGTCAAGGTGCCATATCCGATCGATTGCAAACCGGGCGATTTCCGCAAGGTGGTGGACCAAGTGTGGATCCCGGTCATCATCCTGGGTGGCGCATCCCTCAACGACGATGCCTCCCTGCTGAAAATGACCGAAGACGCCATGGAAGCAGGTGCCTCAGGCATCGCCATCGGTCGCAATGTGTGGCAGCACCAGAATCCCGCAGCCATCGCCCGCAGCCTTTCGGCCGTGGTTCATGAAGATGTCTCGGCCCTGGAAGCCCTGGCACTTCTGAAAGAACCCCTCCGCTAAACGAGTTTGGCTCATCCCCTGCCATGATGAAAACGCCCGCCCTCCTCGCCTCATCACTGCTGCTGCTTTCCCAAGCCTGCGGTGCCGACCTGAAGACCTTCACCTTCACTTCCGATGAATGGACGGAAGGTGATCCTCCCAAGGAAGTTTTCGTGGTGGATGGCACCATCAAAATCGCAGCCAAGGATGGCAACAAGGCCGTCATGGTTTCCCCCGATAATCTCGTGGATGCCAGCGCCCAGTTTGCTGTCTCGGCGGCAGGCGATTCCGTCATCAAGGCCAAGGTCTTTGCCAGTAAGAAAGGACGCAGCAATCCGCGCTTCGGCGTGGCTGTTCATGGCATGAGCGGTTACAGGCTCATTGTCAACGCTCCGAAGAAGACCTTGGAACTGGTGAAGAGCGATGAAACTCTGGCCAGCATCCCCTTCACCTGGACTACCGATGCGTGGCTGTGGATGAAGCTGGAAGTGCGCAAAACCGGAGAGGAATGGACCATCACCGGCAAGACCTGGGCCGCCGATGCAGCAGAGCCTGCGGAAGCCCAGATCAAGCACACGGACAAGGGCCTGAAAGGGCAGGGGAAAGCCAGTGTCTGGGCCACCCCCTATTCGCAGACTCCCATCTACTTCGATGACATCGAAGTGGGGATCGAAGCGGCCCCGGAAACAAAGTGAAATATTCTTCAAAAGAAGATCATTTTCTACTTGCCAAAGGGCCGTCATCATTTAGTATCTCCGTCCACTCACGAGGCTTCTGGAGCGGTAGCTCAATTGGTTAGAGCGCCAGCCTGTCACGTTGGAGGTTGCGGGTTCAAGTCCCGTCCGTTCCGCCAGTGAGTTTGTTAAAAGACCCGTTCAGAAATGAACGGGTCTTTTGTTTTCTGAAAGGTTGCTTCCAGAGTTCCGTCAGACAATGCAGATACGGCCTTGGATAAGATCAGGCATGACGTTTTGCCAAGGCCACGTGAAGCCGAGGGAAAGCAGCCCTTTGAGTGCCAACAGCACTGCCTAATGATGGCGCAGGTAGCGCAAAATAAACGAAAGTAATATTTGTTAGGCCGCCTGACAGAAGCCCTACAGGCCATTACAGTTCACTTTCATCATTCCTCCACGGGCTGGGCCTTGGGCGCAGCACGGAAGGCGGTGCTCACCAGCAGGGATGAAATTCCAGGCTTCCATTGATATCCGACGCCAAAGGGAAGATCGCCCGAGGCACCTGCTCTGAAGGCTGCATCCAGGTCGGTCTGGAAGTGCTGTTTGAAGAGCTCGATCGGGCCAGGGTAGTTGCCATACAGGCTGACCATCCATTGGTCTCCGGCAAAGTATTTCAGGGGAATGCCGCTGTCGTCTTCGATGATGTTTCGGGTATTGGTGAGGAGGAAGTCCCGCACATCGCTGAATTCAGTCATGTGCATGAGATAGGAAGCAGCTTTGACGAAGCCATTTCCCTGGCCTTGTTTCCTGCAGAAGGCCATGAAAGCGGGATTGCTTTTGATGCCCCAATTCGAAAGGTCGGTGGTGAAGTAATACAGGGTCTGTTCCTTCCCCGTGGTGCCTATGAAACGGATCTTCACACCGGGGGTTTTGGACTTGTCTGTTGTCAGGTCGCCGGCGGCGCTAAGCTTGATCAATTCGGCACTGATGATGCGGCAGCCCGCACGTGAAAGAAACACGTATAAAACGGGAATGGTGCCGCTGAGCTGGGTCTGGTTCAGGTCATTCTTCATGTCTGCCGTGATGAAGAAGCTGAAGCTCAAAATCGCATTCAGAGCCGTGCGCAGATTCCCCAGTGCACTCGCCCTGGATTCCGGGCTCAGGGCCGCGACATCCGGCAGGGTTCCTACAGGCTCTCGCCCGCAGAGAATGTAGCTGCTGGCATTGGGGAAAAAGGCATTGGCATACAGAAAGTCCGGGCCGCTAAAGGTGTAGAATAGCGGGCTGGGATCTTCGTAGATGTAGTTCAGCGTCGCCGGCATCCAGTTCCGGATCTTGGAGAGCTGACGGTCTTCCAGGTCCAGCCAGGCACGATGAAAAGAGCTGGAATGCGTTTGCCAGGATTCCTCGCGGGCCAGGGGTTCCAGTTCGGTGGCATCCACAGAAAGGCCAGCCAGGAAACGGGCCTGGTGATCAGGCGGGGCTGCAGCGTGAAGCTGAAGGGCAAGACATAACAGGCTGAGGAGAAGACTTTTCATGCGGCAGTGCCAATACAGCATCAGCCAAGCCTTCCTTGCCACTAGAAAACACGTCGGAAATATCCGCTTAGACCTTGCCGGTAACAATGCTGTAGGCGCGGTTGACGAACTCCCAGTTCACTACCTTCCACCAGGCATCAATGTACTGCTCCCGATCGTCCTGGTACTGCTCACAGTAGCTGTGCTCCCAAAGATCCAGTGACAGTAGTGGTTTGCCTGCCTGATGCCACGGGATGTGGTCTTTCATCAGTGGATTGTCTTCATTGGCCGTGGTGGAGCAGACCAGGCAGCCATCCGGCCGATAAACCAGCCAAGCCCAGCCTGAGCCCTGATGAGCCATGGCCACTTCTTTAAAGACCTGCCGGAAAGCCTTCACACTGCCAAAATCTTCCAGAATGGCCCGTGCGGCCCGGCCCTGTGGCCCAGAGGGACCAGAATCAGGCGGGCAAAGAAAACGCCAGAAAGCTGTGTGGTTGATGTGACCGCCACCGGCACGCCTGATGGTCTGAGTCGTTTCCTTGGATAGCGTCTGCGGTGCCTGAAAAGACAGCCCCTGGCTTACCAGCCTGCCCAAAGGCATCCTTGAATCCGACCGCTGTGGCTGGATCATTCTTTCCATACCCGGCATCAGGGACACCACATTGCCCACGGTCATTGCCTCCGCCTGCAGCGCCATTTCGAGTTCGCGTACGTAGGCGGCATGATGCCCATGATAATGCCGCCGCAGTGTGCTGGCCTTCATGAACGGCTCCAACTCTTCAAAATCGAACGCCAATGGCTCCTGCCGCAGCGGCACACCCAGCGGGGTCGTCACAGGAGAGGGCGCTCCAAAAGCTGAGCTCCCCAGGGCAGCCACTGCTGTGGTCAGAAACCCCCGCCGTGTCATGGACGAATATTGCATTTTTCGAGATTAACTGAATTCGAAAAAAAACCGCAATAGGTAATTGGTTTATTTGTTGCAATGATTCACTTCACTCGCGCTGCATTTTGACTGGTTGGCTTTGTCAGCCTTCGGCGACAGTGCATAGAGCAATAACCCAACCAAAATGGTCGCCAGCCCTGCTAGCGATTGGAGGGGACTTTCGATCAGTAAGAAAACGAGCATCCATAAACTGATGCCCAGAAACAGAAGCGGCGTCACTGGATAACCCCAGCAGCGCACAGGACGTGGCAGATCAGGCTGCGTCCAACGCAGGACCATGAGGCCGACGACGGTGGCGAAGGAACAAAGCTGGATGCTGAATTGCACGTATTTCAGCACGGGCTCAAAGCTGGAAGTCAGCAGCAGGGTGACAACGATGCCGATCTGAAACAGCAAGGAGACAACAGGTACACCGCCCGCCGTTTTTTTTGGCAAACGGATGCAGGAGCACTAGGTCCTGCCCCATGGCCATCGTCACCCGGGGGCCCACCCAGGTCATGGCGCTGATGCTGGATACAAGCCCCAGGCAGATCAGCCCGGACATGAGATTGCCCCCCAGTTTGCCAAAGATGAAATCGGCCGCCACATGCCCCACCTGCTGTTTGCCCGCCAGTTCGCTCATGGGCGCTGCGTATAAAAAAACTGCATTCAGGGCCACATAAAGCAAGGTCACCAGTCCTGTCCCCAGTGCGATGGCCTTGGGCACATTGCGTGAAGGATCACGAATCTCACCCGTGATGTAGGTGGCCGCATTCCATCCTGCATAGGAATACATGACGTACACGAGGCTCACGGCGAAAGGCTTGCTGGCCATCAGCGTTCCGTCCCCTGCGGCGGGCAGGAAGCTAACAGGCTGCCCGCTGGCCATCAGGGCCCCGGCAACGATGAAGGTCAGGATGAGGGTCACTTTCCCCCAGGTCGCGAGGTTCTGAAATCTCGCGGCCACATTGATGCCAAAGAGGTGCACAATAGTCACCGCAACACTTACGCCGATGGAAAGCTGAACGGCTGAAGTCTGGGGGAAGATCCCGTTGAAGTAGTTGCCAAAGGCCATCGCCGCGAGCGCGATGGGTGCCGCAAACCCCACGGTGGAGGAAAGCCACCCGGCGACGAAGCCGACGGCAGGATGGAAGATACGTGACAAAAAATGATACTCGCCACCGGATCTGGGCAGGGCTGCCGCCAGTTCCCCATAAGCCAGCGCCCCACAAAAGGCGCACACGCCCCCCACCGTCCAGAGCATGACAATGGCAAACCCGGAAGGAATGTCCGCCACCTGAAAACCCAGGCTGGTGAAAACCCCGGTGCCGATCATGTTGGCCACCACCACCGCCGTGGCGGTAATCAAGGAAACACCCGGACGTGAGGAACGATCTTCATTCATAGGCCAATGGCCGCGAAGAGAACGCGGATACGCCCTGGATGCAAGCTTTCACGGCGACAGATGCCCTGGCCTGGGCTCAGGGTGCGATGCTGCCCGTTTGTTTGCCAGCGCCGTCCCATAGCCAGACCTTGCCATCATCGCCCCCGGCAAAGACCCTTTTGGCATCGCCCGTCACGGCCACGCTGTAGAGCATGCCGCCCGCACTGGTGAGTTTGGCCTGCTTGGCCGTGTCACTGCGCTGGGCACCGTCGTGCTTTTTCAGCTCGGTGTAGATGCTGCCGCCGCCTTTTTCTGTCACGGCCACCAGGGCCTTGCCATCGGGGGTCCAGGCCAGCGCGGTAAAGGCCGTCTTTTTATCGCCCAGCGTCACATCCTGCTCGCGGCTTTTGACATCCCAGACCTTGATCTCGCGATCAGCCCCAGCCGTGGCCAGTTGGGTGGCGTCTTTGTTAAAGGCGACCGACAGCACATGATTCGTGTGGCCTTCATAGCTGGAGATCAGCTTGCCATCGGCCACATTCCATAGGCGGGCCAGCTTGTCCGCCGCAGTACTGGCCAGGGCCTTGCCATCGGGGGATAGTTTCAGGGCATAGATATTGTCATCATGCGCCTTCCAGGTGGCCAGCACCTTTTTCTCCACCAGATCAATGCGGTGGATGAACCCTGCACCACCTACTTCACCATCAGCAGCGAAAAGGGTGCGCTGATCTGCCGTCAAAGCGAGGGCGGTCAGGTTGCCGACAAAGGCGGTGGTGATCTGGCCAGTGCTTTGGAGCGTGGCTGCATCCCACAGCCGGATCTGGCGGAAGCCACCCGTGATCAGCATCTTGCCATCCTGGGTCCACACCACGGACTGCACCGCTTCATCATGGCCGCTGAGACTGCCGATTCGGGGATTCTCCGGCTTCGAAAGATCATGCAAATGCACCCGCGAACCCGCCGCGATGGCCAGCCTTTTTTCATCGGGGGAGATGGCCAGTGCGAGCACGGGCTGGTAGGCTGCGGGCAGGGGGGCCAGAGTCACCGGTGCAGCCTTCGGCAGCTCGTCAAAGACGGAGGCGTCCCACGGAGCCCCTGCCTTGATCCACGCATCCAGGGCTGCGATTTGAGCTTTGGAAATCTGCTTTTTCGGCGGCATGTGCGGGTCCGCCTCCTCCAGCACCAGTTGGTACAGTGGACTCTCCGCCGCTTTGCCGGGAACCACCGAGGTGCCGTTGTCCCCGCCCAGAATCATTTTCTCCCGGGTCGTCAGCAGCAGGCCGCCCTTGGCTTTCCCAGGCTTGTGGCAGCCCAGGCACTCATCCCGCAGCACACGCATAGG
>DMMK01000433.1 GCA_003453085.1 Verrucomicrobiales bacterium | reverse complement strand
CCTCGCGAATCGTCTGCGTGGGGCTGTGCATCTGGGTGGCGGTCACGGGGTCGTTTACCGGCTTCATGCTGTCCTATTTTGTCCTCGGTTTTGGCCTCTTTCTTGACCGTGTGGGGGACCTGACCCTGGCGGCCGAACTGTGCCCGATGGAGCGTCGCTCGACCCTCCAGGCCATCCTCGGCTTTTGCAATGTCTTTGCCCTGCTGCTGGCCACCTTCATCAGCGGGCAGATCTATGCGTGGACGCATTCCTTTGAGCTTGTGGCGGCGGTGGCGGCCACCTTTGCTCTGATCTCGATGATCATCCTGCACCGGCTGCCAGAACCACGAATGGTGGCAGTACAGAAAAATAGTTGACTGTTCGTCTAGTATCGACATTATCCCGCTCATGGGAAGAACCAGTGACGCCAAAATTCGACTGATCGAGGCCGTGATCGAGCTGATCTGGACTGGCAGTTATGGCAGTACCTCGGTGGACCAGATCTGTGAGCGCGCCGGTGTGAAGAAAGGCAGCTTCTACCATTTCTTTGAATCCAAGACGGACCTCGCTCTCACGGGCATCGAGCATAGCTGGCTGGAGCACCGTCGGGAACTGGACCAGACCTTTTCGCCTGTGGTACCACCGCTGGAGCGCATTTTGAACTGCTTCCGCAACTTCCGCAAAGAGCAGGAAGAGCTGCTGGCCAAGCACGGGCGTGTCCTGGGCTGCCCGATTCATTCGCTCGGCGCGGAGATCAGCACGGTGGATGACCGCCTGCGCAATAAGTTGCAGGAAATCCTCAGCCAGTTCATTCTCTATTATGAGTGCGCTGTCCGCGATGCCGATGCGCAGGGCATCATCGAGGCACCTGATGCCAGTGCATTGGCACGAATCGTGTTTGCCTACAGTGAAGGATTGTTGCTGCACGCCCGAATGTGGAATGACCTGAGCTACCTGGATGAGTTCGAATCCGGGGCCATGATCATTCTCGGCGTGACGAAGCGCAGCCCCACAGGCGTTAAGAAAAAGTGATTATTTGACTCCGAATTAACCAACTGGTCAACTTCCCCGATTTCTCTCCCAACACTCCCCCCCGAAACCACATGAAACCCCAAACCCTCCTCCCGCTCGTCCTGCTTCTCGCCGCCTGTGGAAAGACTCCACAAGCTGGTCCTGGTGGACAGATGCCACCCGCTCCGGTGACGCTTGCGCCCGTTGAGCAAAAAGCACTCGTCGAGTGGGAGGAGTTTACGGGGCGTGTGGAGCCCGTGGAAATGGTGGAGCTGCGACCGCGAGTGGCAGGCTACATCACGGAGGTGCATTTCCAGGCGGGTGCACTGGTAAAGAAGGGCGACATCCTCTTCACGATTGATCAGCGTCCCTTCCAGACCAAGCTGCGTGTGGCGACAGCCGAAGTGCAGCGTGCCGAAGCCCGTGCCCCGGCCGCCAAGCGTGAATACGATCGCGTTTCGGCCCTGCTGGCCGCGAAGGCCATCGCCCCAGAACAGGGTGAAATGCGTGAGTCCATGTTCCGCCAAGGTGAAGCTGCTCTCGAGTCTGCCAAGGCTACCCAGCACAGCGCCGAGATCGAGATGGAGCACACGGAAGTGAAGGCCCCAATCTCGGGCCGTATCAGCCGGGCCATCACCACCACGGGTAACTTTGTGACGGCGGGGACCACCCTGCTGACCACGATCGTCACCGTGGACCCGGTGTATGTTTACACGGACATTGATGAAAACAGCCTGCTGCGCCTGCAAGCCCTGCAGCGCGACAAAAAGCTTTTCACCAATGCTGAAGGCAAGGTGCCAGTGGAACTGCAGCTCTCCAATGAGAAGGATTTCCCTCACAAGGGGCACATCGAGTCCTTTGACAACCGTCTGGATGCCAGCACGGGCAGCATGATTCTGCGCGCAGTATTTTCCAACACGGACGGTAGCCTGACCCCCGGCCTTTTTGCCCGTGTGCGTCTGCCGATGACTTCCGAGTACCCCGCCCTGCTGGTGGATGAGAAGAGCATTCTGACGGACCAAGCGCACAAGTATGTGCTGGGTGTGGATGACAAAAACATCAGTGTTTACAAGCCTGTTGTCATCGGCCCCACCATCAATGGCAAGCGCATCATCCGCAGCGGCCTCGCTGCAGGAGATCGCATCATCATCAATGGCCAGGCCCGCCTGCCACAGCCCGGCATGCCCGTGCAGCCTGTGGAAGCCCCTGCCGTACCGGCGAAAGATACTGCCGCCCGCTAAGTCCGAACTGCGCGTCGTCAGGTTCCCTGCCCCGCCCCTTTTCCGCCTCCGCCCAACTCCCAAACTCCCTGGCCGCCCGCCGCAGGGCACGCCGCCTGATGATCCCGGTATCAACCCCGGTCTCGCTGGTGGCGCATTGAAGCCGCTCCCCGTCCATGAACCTCTCCCGATTCTTCATTACCCGGCCCATCTTTGCCGGCGTGCTCTCGCTGCTCATCTTCATCCTGGGGGCCATCTCGCTCTTCCAGCTTCCCATCACGGAATATCCCGAGGTGGCACCACCCACGGTCATCGTGACCGCCAATTACCCTGGCGCGAACCCGAAGACCATCGCTGAAACGGTGGCCTCCCCGCTGGAGCAGACCATCAACGGCATCGAGAACATGCTCTACATGGCCTCGCAGAGCACCTCGAACGGGGTGATGACGCTGACGGTGACC
>DMMK01000072.1 GCA_003453085.1 Verrucomicrobiales bacterium | reverse complement strand
GGGTAGATAGGCGGGAATGGCGCGGGCGCAACCGCTGCCGTGCGTCCCCGGGCCTCCAGGTGAAACTTCTCTCTTGGATTATGCCGCTTCATCCGTTGTGATGACAGCATGCATCGCTTTTCCTTTCTGGGTCTCCTCCTCACCGCCGTTCTCCCCCTGGCCGCCGCCACGCAAGCGGCCCCAGAAATCAAGCTGGGCGTCCGCAGCACCATCACTTTCCAGGGCTCCATTCCGCAAAACAGCGACGAACAGTACCAGATGCGGCTGTCGGATTCCGATGCTCCCCGGCCCTACGACCTCAGCCGTGAAACCTTCGAAATCATCGTCCCCAAAAGCTACAAGGACAGCGATCCCCACGGCCTTTTCATCTGGATCAGCCCCGGGGAAAAACCGAACCTCAATCCCGAATGGGAAAAGGTGTTGGCCGATGAAAAGCTGATCTTCATCGGTGCCGTCAATTCCGGCAACAACAGCGAAGTGCCAGACCGCATCCGCCTCGCCGTGGATGCCAACCACCACCTGCGCCAGCTCTACAAAGTGAACCCGGACCGCGTGTACGTCAGCGGTCATTCCGGCGGGGCGCGTGTCGCCTCCATGATCGGCGTCGCTTATTCCGACATGTTCACCGGGGCCGCCTGCTTCATGGGCGTGAACTACTTCCGCCCCACCCAGGGCAAAGGCGGCATGGCCTATGACCGCCGCTACTTCCCCCATCCGCAGATGGCCCAGATCGCCCAGCAGCAAAACCGCTTTGCCCTCATCACCGGCGACAAAGATTCCAATCTCGACAACACCCTGGCCATCTACGAGCAAGGCTTCCAAAGCGACGACTTCAAAGGCGTGAAACTTTTCCAAATCCCCGGCCAAGGCCACGGTGCCCCCGAAGCCAAATGGTTGGAAAAGGTGATCAAGTTTTTGGATACAGGGAAGTGATTCATGAAAGCTCTCACCACAGCCATCATCCACCTGGCAACGTTCATCGAACTGTCGGGGGATGATGTGATTGACCCTGACTCAGCAGTGAGCGCTTTGGAGCAGCTCGGAGCTGATTTGAAGGAAGCGAGTGTGGGCGAAATCGAGTTTCTCAAGGCAGCCATCCGGGATGAAATCGGCAAGATGCCTGAGAATCGGACTCCGGCGGATCAGATGAGGGGGAACTTCCTCCTCGATTTTCTCGAGACTCTGGGAGAAGCTCAGGATTAGCCTGTCCAAAGCTGGATCTTTCGAGTTTTGATGGCCCTTCACCCCAGCCCTCCTCCCCGCATGCGGGGCGAGGGAGGATGTCGTTTGGCCTCCCGTTCATTCAGACCATCCGATGATCGTTAGCTGATTGTTTAGCCGATTAACAGGCAACGACTGGATAGATTGTGAATAAGGCTAATCCCTTTGGCCGGGTTTTGGCGCATTCATTTCAAAGCCTCTTATGAAAACCCTTCTTGTCCTTGTCCTTTTCACCTTGAGTTGGAACTCCCTGAGTGCCGAGGCGGTGGGGCTGGAGCTGGCGGGCGTGAAGTATGAACTGGCCTCGGTGCAGACGGGCAAGGATGGGTCGGTGACCAATGAGTATGTGCCGTTAGGGGAAACCATCGATTCCTGGACCACGCTCCTGGGCGTCCGCCACTGGCCCAAGGCCGCGAAGATCGGGGATGCGGCGGGGCCTTGGCTAAAGATGGTCCAGCCTTTGCTCACGCAAAAGGTGGGGGTGTACAAATCCCCAGTCGCTAAAAGTGGCAACGACATCGTGATGGAGGCTTGGCTGTCCGCACCGGACCGCTCCTACATCGAGATCAACCTGCACCGTTTTGTCATTGAGGAGGGCACCCAGGGCGTGAAGGCCTATCAGTTTGCCCAGAAGATCAAGATGACCGACGGCAAAGGCGATCCGGCCGCTTTCACAAAGAAACGCGACGCCTTGTTTGATGACTTGGCCAAGCTCAGTCTCCCGCTTCACAAAGAGAAGAGGTGAAGTGCTGACGCGCTGGTGGTCTCACCCGCGCTGTACCAAAAACTCACGTTCTTCGCCTGGGGGCAAGGGGGTGCCGCAGGATTGCCGGACGACCAAGCTGGCATCGAGAGTGATGCGGCGAGGGGGGAGGTCGGGTTGTTGGAGACGCTCCAGCATGGTCTGCATGGCGGCGATGCCGATCTCCCGGCAGGGCTGGCGCAGGGTGGTAAGCGGGACGGAAAAGAGGCTGGCGTAGGGGATATCGTCCAGGCCGATGATGCGTAAATCCTGCGGGATGCGCAGCCCCTGGGCGAGGGCGGCCTGCATGAGACGCCCAGCGGTGCGGTCATTGGCGCAGACGATGGCCTCCGGGCGATGTTCGGCGATCATGTGGCGCAAGGCCTGGTCATCTTCCACATCCAGACGCTGCACCTGAGCGGTCGCGCAGGGCAGGCCGCGCGCTGCGAGAGCGGCGTAAAATCCGGCGATGCGTTCCTCCACGGAGGAGGCGGTGCGGCGGTTGTTGCAGAGAAAGAAAGGGCGGGTGCTACCGAGGTCTAACAAATGATTCGTCGCCACCAGCCCAGCCCGCCAGTTGTCTAGGCCCACGAGGTCGCAGTCGCTGCGAGCAGGAAAAGGCACGGCATCGCGGTCCAGCAGCACCACCGGGATGCGGGCTTCTCTGAAGGCCGCGAGGATGCGCCGATTCATGGTTTCACCGCCTGCGGAGGTGGCTTCCTCTTCCAGCGGTGCGAAGAAGACACCGGACACGCGGCGGGTGATGTGCTGCTGGCAGATCTGCCACGCGCGCTCTGCCGCCAGATGACTGGGTATGGCGGCGGCATTGCACCAGAGAAGGGCGTGTTCCTGCGCATGTGGGGCCTCCGCCATGCCCTGGCAGATGAATTCAAAGATGTCGGTGCGGCCTAGGTCAGGGATCAGCAGGCCAAAGGACAGCCCGCTGGATGCTGCCGGTGCTGCTGGGGTGGGCCGCACGAAGGTGCCTGAGCCAGCCCGCCGTTCCACCAGGCCCTGGTGGCACAGATCGCGCACGGCCCGACCAATGGTGATGCGGGAGGCCCCAAAGCGTTTCTCCAGATGGGCCTCGCTGGGAATCTTCTGCCCGGCCCGATACTGCCCGGAGAGGATTTCCTGCCGCAGGTTCTCAAACACCAACTGGTATTTGGGCGGAGCAGGGCGGAGGCCGGATTTCATCATTTAAATATGACATTACAGCTTTGATGGATGTGGAAGCAAGAGAAAAGCGGCTTTTGAGCCCTCTTGGCATCTCCAATGCTGGTAAATGACATATCAATTTGAAGGACACTGTTATGC
>DMMK01000554.1 GCA_003453085.1 Verrucomicrobiales bacterium | reverse complement strand
TCCTCAATGTCCTGGTCGTCAATGCTCAGCCAGACATTCGCCCCTTCACGCTCCACACCGCCTGCCCTCACCGAATGCAGGGCAAAGCCAAACCGGCCATAGAAGGGCACGGAATGGCGGGTGGTGCGCAGCCACAGCTCCATGGGGCGGTCCTCCGTTTCCAGCAGGGCAATGCGGGCGGCCAGCAAGGTGGTACCAAGACCTCGGCGATGGTATTCCCCATGCACCATGCCGTGTACCAAGGTGGCAGAATCCGAATCGCCGATCAATTCCAGGCCGCCGCAGGCGACGAGTTCCCCGTCATACTCGATGACCAGGATGTAGGAGGTGCCCACGGTCAAAAACTCCGCAAAAGCCTCCAGACCTTCTTCGGGCAGCAAATCAGGCGTGTTGGAGCGGTAGATCTCCAGGCAAGCCTCGAAATCCTCCGGCTGATACTCGCGCACCCGACAAGGGGTGAGCTTGGGCACGATCGCCTGCAGGAGCGGTGAAAGCTCGCGCTCGGCCTCGGAATCGGGTTCAAAATCGCTGTAGGACATGGAGGGACAGTTTGTGAGGGTGCCTGGAGCACTCGTCAAGCAGTGCGTGGGGACAAAAAAGAACCGCCTTTCCCAATGAAGGAAAAGGCGGTTCTAAGAAGTAAAAAGAAGGATTAGCGGGCCACCACGGCTGCCGTGCGGGCAGCAATCGTTGCCTGATGCGCTGCGCGCAGGCCTTCCAGACCACGGTAGGTCTTGCTGACCTTGGCGCAAAGGCCGCGGCTAACAAGGCCCTGAAGCTTCTCATAAGAACGCAGGCGGAGCATTTCTTCGCCCCCGCTCACAGCATTCTTCAGCTTTAAATTGTCATAAACCAGTTTGAACAACGCGTTGAACTCAAGAGTGTCCCCAGCGGACAATACATTGACGAGCTCATCGGTTACATGGTCAGGGACGCGGCGGGAGAAACGTGTTTTGCGAGTCGGTGTCGTAGCCATAGAGGTCTTTAGAATAACACGTTTTTCAGAACTTGCGACGTATTTGTGATAAGAAGCTGTTATTTCTCAGTTGGGTCTCTTTCCTGATAGAATGCGGCTCCCAGCGCGTTTTTGTGCATCCAACGTCGGCAATGGCCAAAAATTAAGTGCCGTTAGGCCACATCCAAAGCTTACTTAGCGGCAATCTTGAAAAGCTGCTTTTTGGTGCGGATAAAAAGAGCTCCATCCGCCACTGCGGGCGCCGCCGTCATGGCATCGGGCAAGACATTTTCCGCCAAGACTTCAAATTTAGGTCCGGCACGCAGCACACGGGTGTCACCCCGGTCATTGCTGAAGTAAAGACGATCTCCTGCAGCAATAGGGCTGGGGAGGTGCTGGCCCGTGAGACGCTCTTCCCACACGTCTTCCCCGGTGACGGGATTCATGCAGGTGACGATGCCCCCACGGGTGATCTGGAAGAGCAGGCCGCCCACCAGCACGGAATTGGCCTCGCTGGCATTACGCTTTTCGCGGTCCCAGATCACGTGGCTGGCCGTGATGTCGCCCTTCATCTGGGCATCAATTTTCACCCCCACCGTATGGGACCTCTCAGACCCCGTGTTCAGCACCAGCACGTTTTCGCAAACCAGCGGGCGAATGGCGGCATTGAAGCCGCCATGGCGCACCGTCCACAGTTCCTTGCCTGTATCCACGGCATAACCAAAAGCAGCGCGGGAACCGATGGACACCAGCGTTTCCACCCCGGCCAAATTGAAGACGCTCGGCGTGTGGTAGGCCTTGCGCATGTCGCCATCGCGTGTGGGATGGCCCTGAGCATCCAGATCGCCATAGTCCGTGGTGCGGGCGGTCTTCCACACGGTTTCCCCCGTCTTCTTATTGAGGGCGGTAACAAACTGTTGGTCAATGCCGTCAAAGGTCAGAATGAGCAGGTCCCCATGAATCATCGGTGAGGAGCCGGGCCCGCGATAATGGCGGACATTGATGTCCCGGCGCTCCCACACTTTCTTGGCCGTGACCGGGTCAATGCGGGCGGTGCCGTAGGTGCCAAAGTGGACATACAGCGCATCGGCTTCCAGCACGGGGGAGGGTGCGGCATAGTTGTTCAGCGGATTGCCCAGCTCCTCGGGCGCGGCGTTTTCAAATACCACGTCATGGTGCACCACCTTGCCGCTCTGGCGGTCAATGCCGTAGAGGAACTGCTTCTTGCCATCCGTGGTCGCCGAAGTGAACCAGATGCGGTCGCCGCCAATCACCGGGGAGCTGTGCCCCTCATCCTGAAGGTCCACCTTCCAGACGATGTTTTCCCCCGTGGTGGCATTCCACTTCAAAGGCAGCCGGGCAGCCTCGGCCGCAGGCACCACGCCATCAAAAGTCGGGCCATTTTTATCCGGCCAGAAAACAGGTGTCGTGGCAGGCTGGGCCGCAAGTGCCGCCGCAAAGGCGAGCGTGGAAAGCTGGAGACGGAAAATGGCAGACATGTGCTTCTAGTCACGGGTGGTGACGGTCGCTTCTTTCGTCAACCGCAGCACAACTGTCCATCCGCATCTTTTCCCTGCACCCACCGACCACGGGGGTCAAACCACCGGCAGGGCCGGGATCACCCCTGTTTTCAGCTCCACCGGGCAGCTTTGAAAATCGGGCACCAACTGCCCCCACATCTTCCGCACAGCCTGCGCCAGCAGGTGCACATCGCCCCGGGCATCGTGGCGCTTCACCCCATCGGCAGACAGTCCCAGGCGGTGCAGGATCGGGTCCAACCCATGACCACCCCGGCCACCCCAGAACTTCCGGGAAAAAGCGCGGGAGTCCATCATCGCGGTCGGCCGCACCGGCAGCCCATGGCGCGTGCAGTTTTCCGCAATGAACCGCATGTCAAAGCCAGGGCCATTGTGGGCCACCAGCGTCGCTTCTTCTCCGATGAACTGCGTAAAGGCCATCAGGGCCTGCACAGGCGACGGCGCGCGCTCCACCTGAGCCTGGGAGATGCCTGTCAACCCCGTGATGAAGCGTGGCACCCGGCCCTGGGGCCGCACAAACGTATCAAAATGCCCCTGCGGCTCCCAGCAGCCCACCTTCATCTTCACCGCCGCAATCTGGATGATTTCGTTGTGGCAGGGAGACAGCCCGGTGGTTTCGAGGTCAAAGATGATGAGGGTCATGAAAAAGGCAGCAAAAACGTCAGCGAACCCAGAATGGAACTTCCCGGACAAAAGGCCAAGGATTCCCGATAGGGGTCAAGCCACCACACCAAAAGCGGTGACCTCGTTTTTATTCGCGCAGAGGCGCGTCAGGCGGAAGTCCGCACACAGCGGCGGGGCCAGTTCTTTGAGGGCATCCATGAGATGATACTCGTCACTACCCTTGAACTTCAGCGTCACGATGAAACGACGCATCTGACGCTCGCGCAGCCAGTCCATGAGGAGATCCAGGCTGCGCTGCGGAGCGGCGATGATATCGCAGATGAGCCAGTCCACGGGCTGTTCGGGGCGGAATTTGAAGGCATCGGCCTGCTGAAAGCTGAGGCGCGGATTGCGCATCAGGTCATCACGCAGCGGGCTGCGGTCAATCGCGGTGACATAGGCCCCGCGCTGGATGGCCACGTAGCTCCAGCTCCCGGGGGAGGCCCCCAGATCCACGCAGGTCTGGCCACTTTCAATCTGCTGCCCCAGGCGCAGCTCGGACTCGATGACCTTGGCAAAAGCCCGGCTGGGAGCGGCCTTGTCTTCGGCATGGGGGACGTCCCCACCCAGGAAAGGCGAGATGAGAGCCCGCAACTCCGAGGGCTGCGGCGCGGCACTGACGGAGACAAAACCCGCGTCCGGCCCGGTGAGCACGGCCTGGACCAGGGAAGTTTCGGGTGAAAAGGCAGCGGCACTTTCTTCCAACGAACGCAGCAAGGCACGTCGGCGCTTTTTCAGCCGCTCATTCAGCGCGGTGCGAATCAGGTCGCAGCGGTGCAGGCCCGCCTTCCCTTCGCCATAGGCAGGCCAGAGATGCAGCCGCCAAGGCTGGGCATCGGGCAAGATCCCGGCGATGCGGGTGATGATGTGGTCCGCCCAGGCATTGATGGAAGCCTCTTTCACTTCGGTCGCCTCGGGCAGGGTCTGCCGTGCAAAGGCCAGCCATGGGAGCTCTGGCAGGGCCGGAGCATGGATGAGGCCTGTCACGGCATCTTCCGTCGCGGCAATGCCGGCACGTTTCAGTTCCTCGACCAGGAAGGGGCCGCAATCGATGACAGGCAGGAAGACGTGCATCAGGTCAGATGAAAAGGCTGCGCAGAGGCTCCAGCTCGGGAGCCTCATCACACACGGAGGTCAGGTTCCGCATCCCCGCCGGGATGTGCTGCTCGAAATGTGTCTTGCCCTGGTTGCGGCTGAGGTTGCCATAAGCACCGAGGGCCTGCATCAGGCGCTGGGCGGCGCATTGATACACCACCTGGCGCAGCTCTGGCAGGGGCAGGCCCCGGAGGTCGGCGTAGTATTGCAGCAGTTCGCCGCGCTCGCTCCGGCTGAGGGTCACGTAGGGGTCAAAAAGCAGGGAGGCCAGATCATACTCCGCCAGTCCGGGGCGCAGGCCCTGGTAGTCCACCAGCCAAGCTTCGCCATCGCGCAGCAGCACATTTTGACTCTGAAAATCCCGGTGCACTAGGCAGCGCGGCAGACGTGCAAGTCGCTGCCTCAACTCCTGTAAAACCGCACGCGCAGGGGCATGCTCAGGCGTTTCCACATCACGCCGCAGGACCCCACGCACGAAGTGCTCAATGAAGTAGTTCTGCTCCCATTCGTAGAGGGCCTCGTTGAATTCAGGCTCCAAGGTGCTGAGATCTGCCGCCGCGAGGCTGGCCGCGCCCACAGAGTGAATTTTGGCCGCCTGCCGCAATGTGGCCTGATAGTAACCCGCCCGGACCTCCCAGGGATCATCACGGTGGGCATGCAAATCATCCCGGCCTAGATCCTCCAGCCAGACGCACAGACGCTGCTCATCGAAGGCATAAATCTTCGGCACATTCACCCCCAGCCCGGCCAGCCGGTGCGTAGCAGGCACAAACTTCGGATTGTCCCGCCGGGCCATGGTGTAAACCATGAGAATCATGGGTGGATGAACATCCCCACCCCAGATAAAACGGTAAAAATGGCGGTCGGACCCGCCTTTGACAATCGGTTCCACCTCGCAAGGGACGTCCCTCAGCGCGGGAAACTGCTGGCGGGTCAGGATGAGAAGGGCCTCGTGTTCAGGTGGCATGGGAAATCGGCATTAAAGGGCACGGCGGGGGAAGCTGCAACCGCTGGATGAGGACACACGTACAGCACCAAAAGTTCATTCTTCAGCACAAGCGCGCATTTGGCATTCCCAGATTCCGTGTTTACATTCAAAGACATGAAGCCTGTCTTTGAGAAAGTCCCTCGCCGCGATTGGGAGTCGTTTCATTGTGAGCTCGTGCATGGACCGGACTACGGCACCCGCTGGCATTTCCATCCAGAATTTCAGATCACCCTGGCCATCCGCAGCCGTGGCCACCGCGTGGTGGGGGACAACATCGCCCCGATTACCGATGGTGACCTCGTTCTGGTCGGGTCCAACCTTCCCCACGTGTGGCACCAGGAAGAGGGTGCCGGCATCGTCGATGCCATCATCATCCGTTTTGAAGAGAACTTTTTGGGCAAGGACCTGATGGTCCTGCCGGAACTGGAGTCCGTGCGCCGCCTGCTGCGCCGCGCCAGCCGTGGCCTGGAAATCAAGGGCCCTGTGCGCAAAGAAGTCTCCCTGCGCCTGCGCCACCTGGCTGAAAGTGACGGCCTCACCCGCGTGGTGGATCTCCTGGCCATCCTGGATGTGATGTCCCGTGCCAAGGACCTGAAGCCCCTCGCCAGTGCCGCCTACGAACCCACCCTCCATGCCACCGACCAGGGCCGCATGGAGCGCGTGTGCGACTACATCCATCAGCACCTGACGGAGGACATTGACCGCGCGCAGTTGGCCAAGCTGGCCCACCTCAGCGAAGGGGCCTTCAGCCGCTTCTTCCGCTCCCGCACCGGCAAAACCGTGCCGGAATACATCAACGAAGTCCGCATCGGCCGGGCCTGCCGCATGATCGCGGAAGACCAGAACAACATCACCGATATCGCCCTGGATTGCGGTTATCGAAACTTGGCCAACTTCAACCGCCGCTTCCGCGAAGTGGTGGGCAGCACCCCGCGCGAATACCGCGCGCAGATGCGCACGCTGGGTGGCAAGCCGGGCTGATTGCCCTTTCGGCCTTGCCACTTCGGAAACCCGGCCTAAGGCATGGGCATGAACCGAGTCGGCATTGGCTATGATGTACACCCCTTTGAAGAAGGCCGCCCCCTGATCCTGGGAGGCATCGAAATCCCTCATACCCACGGCCTGAAGGGCCACTCCGATGCAGACGTACTATGCCATGCCATCGCCGATGCCGTGCTGGGTTCCCTTGGCCTGCCAGACATTGGTTTTTACTTTCCCCCGACGGATGCCAGCATCGAGGGCATCTGCAGCCTGCGCATCCTGGAAACATGTGCCGAACTGGCGCAGGAGATAGGCCACGTTCGG
>DMMK01000382.1 GCA_003453085.1 Verrucomicrobiales bacterium | reverse complement strand
GCAATTAGGGGTCTGAATGGCGCTTTGGCTTTCATCGAATGGACGATGAATAACCTGTAAATGTAGGGAGATGGGATTCGCCAACGCTCCGCTGCGAATGGGACAGCTCTTTTAAAAGACACCGTCTGTATGTGATGGATTTTGATCCTTCTGCATCTGTCCCCCAGGCTCCGATGTGCCAAGTTCCACTATGTCAGAGAGCCTTCGTTTCACCTTTTTGAGGGGCCTGAGAGGCTGCCGACCACCACCATCTCCCAACCCTCGATCACCATGATTTCACACGTTTACTCGACTAGACGCTGATTTTGGCTAGTTTGCATGCCCGCCAGGCCTGGGCTTGGCGTATTTTTGTCCCACCCATTCGCGATACCACCCCCGAAATGCTTCCCGAGCACTCCCCCTTCTCCCCTGACCTGCGTCGGGCCTTGGACGGCCTGATGGCGAGTTTCACCCCAGCTCAGCGCTTCTGGCTGGCCGGGTATCTTTCCGCAGGGGACACTGGCGCTTCCGCTGCCGTGCCAGCACCTGCTGCTGCCGCCACGAAGCTGACCATCCTCTACGGTTCGGAGTCCGGGAATTCGGAAAAGTTGGCGGATCTGTCTGCCAAGGATGCAAAAAAGCGTGGATTTTCCCCCACGGTCAAAAACATGGCCGACATCCAGCCTGCCGACCTCGCCAAGGTGGAAAACCTCCTGGTCATCATCAGCACCTGGGGCGATGGCGAGCCGCCTGAGACGGCCACCTCTTTTTACAAGGCTTTCATGAGTGAAACGCTGAGCCTGCCAAAGCTGCGTTTCTCCGTCTGCTCGCTCGGTGACACGTCGTATGAGAAGTTCTGCCAGATGGGCAAGGACTTCGATGCCCGCCTGGAAAGCTTCGGTGCCCAGCGCATCCACCCGCGTGTGGACTGCGATCTCCAGTATGAAAAGCCGCATCGTGCGTGGTTGGACGGTGCTTTGTCTGCCTTCGGTCCTGCTGTGGCCGCAGCCCCGGCTGCTGTCGTCGGTTTCGCTGCTCCGGCAGCCACCGAGCATGACAAGAGCAACCCTTTCGGTGCCGAGCTGAAGGAGCGAGTTCTGCTGAATGGCAAGGGCACGGCCAAGGAAACCTGGCACTACGAGCTTTCCCTGGAAGGTTCGGGCCTGACCTATGAGCCGGGCGATTCCCTGGGGATCATCCCGGTCAATGCCCCCGACATGGTGAAAGGCATCCTCAAGGCGGCCAAGCTGGTCGGCACCGAGAAGGCCAGCGTGCCGGACCTCGGCAGCAAAACGCTGGCTGACGCCCTGCGGGAAGATCTGGACATCACCGCGCTTTCCCGCCCGGTGCTGACCAAGCTGCTGGAACTCACCAAGTCCAAGAAACTGGCCACCCTCCTGGGTGAAGGTGCCAAGGACAAGCTGAAGGATTACCTGCATGGCCGCTGGATTATGGATGCCATCGAGGACTTTGCCTCCAAGGGGCTTTCCCCTGAGGCGCTGGTCTCTCTCCTGCGTCCGCTGCCACCGCGTCTGTATTCCATTGCCTCCAGTCCGCTGGCCCACCCAGATGAGGTACACCTCACGGTCGCCTCCGTGCGCTATGAGTCCTTTGGCAAACAGCGCAAAGGCGTGACCTCCACGTATTTGGCCGATTTGGTGAAGCGTGGCGATGTCGTCCCGGTTTACACGAATCAGAACAAAAACTTCCGCCTGCCTGCCTCCGGTGATACCCCCATCATCATGGTCGGCCCAGGTACCGGCGTGGCCCCATTCCGCGCCTTTGTGGAACACCGCGCCGCGCTGGAACAGCAGGGCAAATCCTGGCTCTTCTTTGGCGACCAACGCTACACCTACGACTTCCTTTACCAGACCGAGTGGCAGGATCACCTGGCCAGCAAGGCACTGACCAAGCTGGACGTCGCCTTCTCCCGCGACCAACCCGAGAAGATCTACGTGCAGCAGCGCATGCTGGAGCGCGCGAAGGAGCTCTACGCCTGGCTGGAAGAAGGCGCCCATTTTTATGTGTGTGGTGATGCCACCCGCATGGCCCACGACGTGAACGAAGCGCTCATTTCCGTGGTCGAAAAACAAGGCGGGAAATCCCGCGAAGCTGCTGAGGCCTACATCGAAGACCTCAAGAAAGCGAAGCGCTATCAGCGCGATGTCTATTAATCCCCTGGAGCTCACACCCAACCCCCTCCAAATCCCATGAGCGAAAAGCAACTCTCTGCCAATGAAGGCATCAAGACCCGGTCGAACTACCTGCGCGGCACCATCGCCGAAGGTCTGGCCGATCTGTCCACGGGCTCCCTTTGCGAAGACGATCAGCAGTTGATCAAATTCCACGGCAGCTACCAGCAGGACGACCGCGACCTGCGCCCAGACCGCCGCAAGCATCGCCTGGAGAAAGCCTTCTCCTTCATGCTGCGCATCCGCGTCCCCGGCGGTGTTTCCACCTCCGAACAGTGGCTGCAGACGGACCGCCTGGCAGATACCTATGCCAATGGCACCATCAAGCTGACCACCCGCCAGGCCTTCCAGCTTCACGGCATCATCAAGTCCAACTTGAAGCGCACGATCAAGGAGATCAACGACGCGGCCATGGACACCATCGCTGCTTGCGGTGACGTGAACCGGAATGTGATGTGCAATCCGAACCCCTACCTGTCCAGCGTGCACGCCGACGTGCTCCAGGCAGCGAAGGACATCTCTGCCCATCTCACTCCCGCCACCCGTGCTTATCATGAGATCTGGCTGGATGGTGAAAAGGTGCAGAGCACCGAGGAAGAAGTGGAGCCGATCTATGGCAAAACCTACCTGCCTCGTAAGTTCAAGATCACCATCGCCGTGCCACCGAGCAATGACGTGGACATCTTCGCCAACTGCCTTTCCTTCATCGCCATCGTCGAAGACGGCAAACTCGTCGGCTACAACGTCGCTGTCGGCGGCGGCATGGGCTCCACTCATGGCAACGAAGCTACCTACCCCCGCATCGCGGATGTGATCGGCTTCTGCACCAAGGAGCAGGTCGTGGACGTGGCAGAAAAAGTCGTTCTTGTTCAGCGTGACTTCGGGGACCGCACGGACCGCAAGCACTCCCGCTTCAAGTACACGGTGGATGACCATGGTCCTGAGTGGATCCTGGCCAAGCTGAACGAATACCTCGGCTACAAACTCGGCCCGGTGCGCCCCTACGTCTTTGCGGACAATGGCGACCGCTTTGGCTGGGTGGAAGATGAAACTGGCGATTCCCACTACACCCTCTTTGTCGAAGGTGGACGTGTGCTGGATACCGATGGTTATCCCATGCGCACTGGCCTGCGTGAGATCGCCAAGATCCATGACGGCGACTTCCGCCTCACGGCGAACCAGAACCTCATGATCGCCAAGGTCTCCCCGGCCAAGCGTTCCCAGATCGAAGCTCTGCTGGAAAAATACGGCATGGCCAAGAGCCACGAACAGAGCGCCCTGCGTCTCGCCACCATCGCCTGCGTGGCCCTGCCCACCTGTGCCCTGGCCCTGGCCGAGGCCGAGCGCTTCCTGCCGACCATCGTCACCCAGCTCGAAGAGAAGCTTGAGGAAGTCGGCCTGCGTCACGACTCCATCACCATGCGCATGACGGGTTGCCCGAATGGTTGCGGCCGTCCCTTCATCTCGGAGATCGGTTTCGTCGGTTTCGGCCCGGACCGCTACAACGTTTATTTGGGCGGTGGGCACGCGGGTGAGCGTCTCAGCAAGCTGTTCCGCAAGGACG
>DMMK01000600.1 GCA_003453085.1 Verrucomicrobiales bacterium | reverse complement strand
TGGACTGCGAGCCTGCTGTACTGGGTGATCGGTGGCACGGGGTTTTTTCTGCTGTGCCTGCTGCTACCGCTGTTCTTTCGCGGGGAGAAGGCGCGCGCGATCGGCCAGGGGGCGCTGCGACTGGCCTTTCAGGGATTCCTTCGGGTGCTGACGTGGTTTGACATTGTGGAGTGTGAGTATGTCGGTTTTGACCGGCTGCGCGCGCACCAGGGGGGGATGATCGTGGCGCCCAATCACCCGGCGCTGTGGGATGCGGTGTTTGTGCTGGCGGAGGTTGACCACATGGCCTGCGTGCTGAAAGCATCCCTGATGTGCAATCCGATTTTGTTCGGGGGGGCGACAGCCGCCGGCTTCATCCCGAACGAACCTACTCACAAAATGCTGCGCCAGTGCATCGAGACTTTAAAGGAAGGGGGACGTCTGCTGTTCTTTCCGGAAGGCACACGCACGCGCCCGGAGCACGGGCGGCTGAACCCTTTTCAAGGCGGGCTGGCCGTTGTGGCGAAGAATGCGGGGGTGCCGATCTGGCCCGTGTTTGTGGAAACCAACAGCCGCTACCTGAACAAAGGCTGGCCGCTGTGGCACCTGCCGACGGAAAAAGTGCGCCTGCGCATGACGGTGGGGGAGCCGCTGCGGTTTCCTGACCACGGCGAAGCCCAACCATTCATTGATGAACTGCGCCAGCGCTACCTGCTGGCGCTGGAATCCCACCCTGCATGAAGATCCTGGTCCTGATCCCCAGCTACAACACCGGGCGCATCCTGCCCCAGACGGTGGCCGATGTACTGAAACACTGGCCGGAGGTGTGGGTGGTGATGGATGGCAGCACGGATGGAAGTGCCGCGCTGCTGGAGCCGCTGAAGGCGACGGCCCCGGGGCTGAAGGTGATCTCCATCGCCAAGAATGGCGGCAAGGGAGCGGCTGTACTTTATGGCACGCGCCTGGCCCAGGAGGCGGGCTACACCCATGTGCTGACGATGGATGCGGATGGCCAGCACCCCACGGATGACATTCCCCGCTTTGTGACGCTGGCCCAAAAATACCCGGATGCCGTGATGATGGGCACGCCCGTTTTCGGCCCAGAGGCCCCGCAACTGCGCGTACAAGGGCGTAAAATTTCCAACATGTGGGCCAATCTGGAGACGCTGAACTGGGGCATCCCGGACACGCTTTTCGGCATGCGCCTCTACCCTGTGCCGCTGCTGCTGCGTGCCTTTCGCGGCACCATCTGGGCGCGGCGCTTTGACTATGACACGGAGATCGCCGTGCGCCTGGCCTGGCAGGGGGCGCCGATGCTGGCGGTGCCGACGACGGTGCGCTATCTCACCCAGGAGGAGGGGGGCGTTTCGCAGTTCCGCTATTTCCGGGACAACAGCGTGCTTACTTGGATGCATGCGCGCCTGCTGTTCGGCTTTGCCTGGAGGCTGCCATTGTTGCTCTTACGCATTGGACGAGGTGGCAATCCCCTGCGTAAAGTCACGGCATGACGCCCACCCCGGCCCAACTCGAAAACATCGCCGCCCTCTGCGACCGGCGGTGGGGTTTCTTTTACACGCGTTCCAAGCTCGCCAGCGATCCCGTTTACCAGGCGGTGGTGCGGGAGATCGGGAAGAGTCCGCTGCCAGTGCTGGACATCGGCTGCGGCATCGGGCTGCTGGCCCATTACCTCCGCGCCTGCGGCCATACGGCGCAGGTGACCGGCTTTGACTATGACCAGCGCAAAATCGACAGTGCCGGGGCGATGGTGCGTAAGTCTGGCCAGCAGGGACTCACCTTTTCCGCCGGTGATGCGCGCACGGGGCTGCCTGAATTCAGCGGGCATGTGGTGATCCTGGACATCCTGCAATTTTTCACCCCGGCGGAGCAAAATGCGCTGATCACAGCGGCGGCTGCCCGTGTTGCCCCAGGTGGAAAGCTAGTGATCCGCACCGGGCTGCGGGATGATTCCTGGAGGTTCCGAGTGACGGTGTTGGGGGATTATCTGGCAAAGGTGACCTTCTGGATGAAGGCTGCGCCGACCTGCTACCCGGATGCGGAGCAGTTCAGAAAAGTGCTGACCGAAGCGGGCCTGCAGGTGCAAATTAGCCCTCTGTGGGGGGGCACTCCGTTCAACAATCATCTGATTGTTGCACAAAGGTAACCCGCGTGATTCAACGCCCGTCTCGACAACGCTGTCCATCTCGGCTAGAAAACCGCCCGCATGTCGTCCACCACCCGATTTATTCCCTTCTTTTGCGCTGCCTTGCTATGGCTGGCAGGCGCGGCTGCGGCCCCGGCCCAGTGGCTGGTGTATGAGCTGCGCTTTACGCCTGAGAAGGAATCCGTGAACTTTAGCTTTTACACGGGCGGCTATGTGGTGGTGCCGGCTGGCGGTGGCGAGGCCACCATCGTGCTGACCACGGAGGAAGGCGGCCGTTTTTATGCTGTGGCGGAAAGCAGCGGCAAGTATTTCGTGGCGGCCAATGCCAGTGTGCGGAAGGCCGTCTTTGCGGCGGCGGCTTTCACGGGGACTTCTCAGGCCTTTTACACCGTGTCCGGGCCAATGAACCGCTCCCTGTTGCTGAATGGAAGCACAGGTTCGCAGTCCTGGCGGGTGGCGGAAAGTCTCTCTGGTCGCCTGATGGCAGCCGATGATGAATCTGTGACGGGGCCCGCAGCCGATGGTTCCTTTGGAGTGGTGGGCAGTGCGCTGATCACCGGGACTCTGCGGGAAGACCTGACGGCGAATGTGAGCAGCGCCTTTGGTTCCCAAAATGTGGCCACGGCCTACATCATCGAGCTGCTGGAAAAATACGGTTACACGCCCGATGACGGCAGCCTACCCGCGCCCGCCATCTCCTCCTCCGAGGCGGCGGTGATTGATGCCAGCCTCTTCCCTGTCGAAACCCACGGTCAGGCCCCCGCCAACGACTGATGAAAAATATCCGCCAAGCCTTGGTCCAATGTCTGGAGGCCTCAGGCGGCTCCGGCATTCCCCTGCCGACCGCCACGCCGAGTTCCTCGGTGGTGAATCAACTCCTCGATACGGGAGCGCTGGATGAAGAATCCTTTCTCTCCCAGCTCGCTGTGCGTTTGGGGCTGGGTTACGTTTCCATGCCGCTGCCAGACAGTGCGGATGCACCGGAGATGAAGCGGCTGCTGCCGCCGCGTGTCGCCCTGAAACATCGACTGCTGCCGTTGAAGATCGAGGAAGAAGAAGGTGGGGCCCGGAAGCTCATCGTGGCGGCTTACGATCCCTTTGATCTCATTGGCCGCCAAGCCGTATCCCGCGAGGTGGATGCGCCGGTGCGCTGGCAGATCGCCCCGCGCAAGCGTTTGCTTAATGCGATGCGCGACTTTTACGGCGTGGGTGCGGACACCTTTGAAGAGATCCTGAAAGGGCGTGATGTGGACGGCTCTGACCTGGAGCAGCGGGACGAGGCGAACATCATTGATGCCGATGACGAAGAAGCCTCGGTGGTGAAGTTTGTGAACACCGTGATTCGTGAAGCCCTGGAACAGCAGGCGACGGACATTCACGTGGAGCCGATGGAAGACAAACTGCGCATGCGCTACCGCATTGACGGCCGCCTGCGCGAGGTGCCCGTGCCGGAGAACATCAAGCAGCTGCAGCAGTCCGTGATCGCGCGTCTGAAGGTGATGGCCAAGCTGGACATCGCCGAGCGCCGCCTGCCGCAGGATGGTCGTATCAGCCTACAGATCGCGGGTCAGCTCATTGACGTGCGTGTGGCCACCATCCCGAGTGTGGAAGGGGAGAGCATTTCGCTTCGTTTGTTAGGCCAGGAGAAGTTCAACCTGGACAAGTTGCGCATGGAAACGGACTTGCGGGGTGAGATCGAAGTACTCCTGAAAAAGCCCAACGGCATCATCTTGGTGACGGGGCCGACGGGTTCCGGGAAATCCACCACGCTGTACACCTTCCTCAGCCAGCTCAATACAGAGCACCGCCGCATCGTGACCATTGAGGACCCGGTGGAAAACAAACTGCCGGGCGTGGTGCAGATCGCGGTGCGGCCCGAGATTGAGCTCACCTTTGCCACCGGCCTGCGCAGCATCCTGCGTGGTGACCCCAACGTGGTCATGGTGGGGGAAATGCGTGACTTGGAAACGGCGGAGATCGCCATCCGTGCCGCCTTGACGGGGCACTTGGTGTTCAGCACCCTGCACACGAACAACGCCATCGGCGGCATCATGCGTCTGGTGGACATGGGTGTAGAGCCCTTCCTGGTCGCCACCTCCGTGCGTGCTTTCATCGCCCAGCGTCTTGTGCGTTTGCTGTGCAACTCTTGCCGCGAACCAGAGCCGGAGGCCGAGATGAAGCTGCGCGAGCTGAAGTACACCGGGCCCATCCGCACCCAGGTTTACCGGGCCAAAGAAGGTGGCTGCGAAGCCTGCCGCCACACGGGCTACAAAGGCCGAATGTCCATCTACGAACTCGTGCGCCTCACCCCTGCCATGGGCGAGCTGATCACCCACAAGGCCAGCAGCGCCCAACTCATGGTGCAGGCTTACAAAGACGGCTACCGCCCGATGCGTGAGTACGGTGTGCGCAAGGTCCTGGATGGCAACACCACGATCGAAGAAGTCATTAGCGTGACCGTGGCGGAGTCTGAGCAGTGATGTCTGGCTGAGATGGTGAATGCAGGGCTGGGATTTATTTCGGTCCTACCCTGTACTCCTTTTCCATGAAGAAGTTTTTCAAACGCCTGTCTATCCCCACTCTTCTGCTCGGGCTATTGACGTTTATTTTTCCAGAGTGGCTGTTGATCCCGTTGTTGCTGGTGGGTTATCTGGAAGGTCCGAATTTCAACAGCCCTTTTCCCGAAGCCCACGCGCGGGCCGTCAAAACATTCGTTGAGAGCCAGGGATTCGGCTATGGACGATTTAGGCGATCGGGCTATTGGATTGAGCATACCGTCCGTCTGGAGGGGAATCTTTTTCGGCCCATGAACGTCAATCTCATTGGGTTGACCCCCGAAGAAGGCGACCGTTATTTTGAAGGTCGCATGCCCAAAAAGACGGAATTGACCACGGCGAAAACCAGGAAGCTTTCAGAGGATGAGGCGGCTGCGGTGGCCCAGATTCGGGCAGGAACGGCCCCCTGGGTGCGATTACCCGCAGCCTGGGAAACATTCGTGGGACCGCCTCGCGAAAACAGTTATGATACTATCCATATCATTGCTCCCATCACAGCGGACAAAAGCTGCCTCGAATGCCACAAGGTCAAACAAGGCTCCCTGCTGGGAGCCTTCGATTATGAAATGATTCCGATCAGGGAAGCTTCCAACAAAAACTGAACGCGGATCAAGGAAGCAGCGCGTTTGGGGAATCCACGAAGAATTCCTTCAGGTCTTCATCCGGCACGGCACCGTTGCGGATACCTTCGAGACGCTTGCGGCTGCCGCGCTCCGAAGTCGGGCGGTTGGCGGTGCGGGAGACGATGTCCCCAATGAGCGGGGCGGCGACCACAGCGCTTGCGGCGAGGAGCGTGAGGGAAACGATGTTGGAGGTGCTGCGT
>DMMK01000625.1 GCA_003453085.1 Verrucomicrobiales bacterium | reverse complement strand
CGGTGCGGGGAAGGGCAAGAATAAAGCCAAAGCGAAAGGCGCCAGTGCCGATGAGTTTCAGGTGACGGCCCCTTACGGTGGGGTGGGGACGAAGCCGCCCGCGAAGCTCATTCCCCCGACGCCGATGGGGAACAATCCCCTCATGGACTGGGGCGTCTGGCCACTGGACAATGATGATACCTCGAAGGGTGACTACCAGGTGGCAAGCTGGACGGTGGAGCAGATCAAGAATGCCCCGAAGGACCAGCCGTTTTTCTTAGCAGCGGGTTTCTTTCTTCCCCACGTGCCTTGTTATGCCACGCAGAAGTGGTTCGACCTGTATCCAGATGATGACAGCGTTTTGCCGAAGGTGCTGGAGGATGACCGGGGGGATACACCGCGCTTTTCCTGGTACATGCACTGGAACCTGCCAGAGCCCCGGCTGAAGTGGGTGAAGGAAAATAACCAGTGGCGGAATCTGGTACGCAGCTATCTGGCCTGCACGAGTTTTGTGGATGCGCAGATCGGCCGCCTGATGACCGCACTGGATGAGGCAGGCATCGCCGATAATACCATCATCGTCCTGTGGGGAGACCACGGCTGGCATCTGGGGGAAAAAGCCATCACGGGAAAAAACTCGCTGTGGGATGAGGGCACGCGCGTGCCGCTGATCTTTGCCGGACCTGGGGTGAAGCCTGGGCAGCGCTGCACGCAGCCTGCGGAACTGCTGGATATTTATCCCACCCTGCTGGAGCTGGCAGGGCTGCCAGCGAGGACAGACATCGAGGGCCTGAGCCTGATGCCGCAGTTGCAAAAAGCCGACACGAAGCGCGAGCGCCCCGCCATCACCAGCCACAACCAGGGGAACCACGGCATCCGCAGTGAGCGCTGGCGCTACATCCGGTATGCCGATGGCAGTGAAGAACTCTACGACATGCTGAAGGACCCTGAAGGCTGGAAGAACCTAGCGGCCGCGCCAGAGCATGCAGCGGTGATCGCCGACCATAAAAAGTGGCTGCCTAAAATTGATGTGCCTCCTGCGCCCAACAGTGCCAGCCGCGTGCTGACCTATGACCCCGCCATGGATGAAGCGGTGTGGGAAGGTGAGACGGTGAAGCGTAGCACCCCTATCCCTGAGTGAGCCTTGATCCCTTTGAATAGCCAACTTTGATGAATAAAAAATCTTCCTCTGTCACCCGCCGTGATGCGCTGAAACTGACGGCCGCGGGCCTCAGCTCGCTGGCTTTCCAGCCCAGCGCCGTTTTAGCCCAGGATTCCGCACTTCCCTTCGGTGCGCAGTTTCCTGAGCTGGATTCTCTCGCCACAGGGGAGTGGTGGGTCGCTAAAACGAAGATGCCCGGCAAGGGGAAAGCCAAAGGCGGCGGCGCTAGCAAGCCCCCCTCCATGGATGTGCCGCGTGAGGACGTGGTGGCCTTTGCCCTCTACACTTATCAAGCCGGGGTGCTGAAGATGACGGCGCAGTTGTTTCCTCTCAAACCCGGTGAGGTGCGCGAAGCTCGACTGGAAGTGCAGCGCGATGGCGCATGGAAAGAGGTCGCCAAAGCAGAGGTTCTGTATCCAGGATGGGACGTGCATTTCCGCGTGGAAGGGTGGGATGCCAGCGTCTCGGTGCCCTATCGCGTGCGCCATGGTGAGCGGGCCATTTTTGAGGGCCTCATCCGCAGAGACCCGGTGGACCAGGAAGAGATTGTTGTCGCCAACATGTCATGCAATTCCAGCCGCACGACCGGGCTGAGGCCCGAGATCATTGACAACTTGAAGGCGCAAAATCCCGACGTGCTTTTCTTTGCTGGAGATCAGACGTACCGGCACACGGAGCACACCGCTGGCTGGATCGAGTTCGGCCTTCAGTTCCGCGAGATCATGCGGGATCGTCCCACCATCTGCATCCCCGATGATCATGATGTGGGGCATCCGAATCTGTGGGGTGAAAATGGCAAACTCTCCACCCTCCCCGGCAATGCAGACGGCGGCTACATGTACCCTGTGGAGTACGTGAACCAGGTCCAGCGCCAGCAGTCCTGGCACCTGCCAGACTCGCCCGACCCCGCGCCCGTGGAGCGTGGCATCACGGTCTATTTCACGCGGATGACCGTGGGCGGCGTGGATATGGCCATCCTGGAAGACCGGAAGTTTAAGAGCGGCCCGGCAGGCAAGATCCCCCAGATGGGGCCCCGCCCAGACCACATCAATGATCCCAGCTATGACCCGAAGACCATTGATCTTCCCGGCCTGCAGTTGCTGGGCAAGCGGCAGGAAAAATTCCTGCGGGACTGGGGACAGGACTGGACCGGCGCAGCGATGAAGGCCGTGCTTTCCCAGACCGCTTTCTGCGGGGCCGTGCACATGCATGGCAAGGAAAAGGACCGCCTGCTAGCAGACCTGGACTGCAATGGCTGGCCCCAGACCCCGCGCGACCGTGCGCTGGAGGAGATCCGCCGGGCCTGGGCCGTGCATCTTTGTGGGGATCAGCATCTAGCGGTCATGGTCAAACAGGGCATCAAGGAATTTGGCGATGGCCCGTATGCTTTCACCAGTCCGGCGCTGGTGAATACCATCTATGGCCGCTGGTGGCACCCGCTGGATGAGAAGCCAGGGCCGAATCCCGTCCCCGGAAGTCCTTTGCCCTGGACAGGAGATTTTAAAGATGGACTGGGCAACCGCATCAGCATGATGGCCTATGCGAATCCGCCCGACATCCAGGATGAAAAGCAGCGTGCCGATGGATATGGCCTCGTGCGGTTTAACAAAAAGAATCGTCAAATAACCTTCGAGTGCTGGCCCCGTTTTGCCGATGTGAAAAAGGACCCCAAGGGGCAGTTCCCCGGCTGGCCGATCACCGTGGACATGCAGGGCAATGATGGCCGCAAGGTGGCAGGGTATCTGCCTGAGTTGGTCTTTGAGGGCGCGGCAGATCCTGTGGTGCAGGTCATCGAAGATAGCACCGGAGACCTGCTCTACACCGTGCGTGTCAGCGGCAGCCGTTTCCAGCCCCGCGTCTATGCCCTGGGCACCCACACCGTGAAGGTGGGGCGTGACCGGCCTGATGCGCAGACCTTAACCTCCCTCCAGCCCACGCCTCGCGCGGAGGCCGCAGGTCAGCGCGTCATCCACGGGGCAGGGGAGAAGGGAAATTAAAGCGCCAGCTTTTCCCGGATGAAGGCTTTCACCGCCTGGGCCGTGGCCTCGAGGGGGTGGGTCTCCAGCGGCTTCTCTTTCAGGGCTTCAAGGCTGGCGTGCAGGGGTTCTGTGCCGGTGGCCTGCTGCACTACCTCAGGGAATTTGGCAGGGCTGGCGGTGCTGAGCACCACACTCACGCGGTCCTTGGACATGTCCGTAAAGGCGCAGGCGGTGTGGGGGTCCACCACATACTGGTAGTCCTGCCACACTTGGCCGATCACTTGCGCGATGGTGGCATCATCCATGCGCGAGGCACGTAGGCTGGACTGCGTTTTAGGCAGTGTCACCTTATCACCCCTCTTCATGCGCAGCATGATCTCGCGCACGCGGTTCTGGTCCTTCCCCAGCATGAAATAGAGGTAACGCTCAAAGTTAGACGCGGCCTGAATGTCCATGCTCGGCGCAAAGCTGGGTGATACATCTCCCTGGCGATACTCGCCCGTTTCAAAGAAGCGATACAGGATGTCGTTCTGGTTTGTAGCCACACGGAATCTCCCACACGGCAGCCCCATCTGCTGCGCCAGCCACCCCGCCAGCACGTTGCCAAAGTTCCCCGTGGGCACCACGAACTCCGCCGTGGCCCGGACTTCGGCGGGCAGTTTCAGCGTGGCCCAGATGTAATACACGCACTGGGCCAGCACGCGGGCGATGTTGATGCTGTTGACGGCGGAGAGGTTCACTTCAGAGATGAAGGTGGCATCGCCAAAACATTCCTTCACCACGCGCTGCGCATCGTCAAAGGTGCCCGGCACCGGGATGGCAAAGACATTGCTAGCACCGGTGCAGGCCATCTGGCGCTCCTGCAGTGGCGCCACGCGACCGGTAGGATAGAGGATGAAAATCTCGATCCCTTCCTGGCCCATGCAGCCGTGAATGGCCGCGCTGCCCGTATCGCCCGAGGTGGCACCCAAGACGGCTAGGCGCTGTCCTTTCAGCTTCACCTGGCGTTTGTAAAGAAGCCCCAGAAGCTGGAGGGCGAAATCCTTGAAGGCCAGCGTGGGCCCATGCCACAGCTCCAGCACGTAGGTCTGGTCTGAGAGCTTTTTCAGAGGGGCGACATCGGGGGAATCAAAGCGGGAGTAAGCTTCCTTCGTCAGCGCGCGCCACTCTTCCGCAGGGATCTCGGGAGCGAAAATCTGGAAAAACTCCGCCGCCAGTTCCGGATACGAAAGCCCAGCCCAGCCAGCCAGCTTGCCGGAAAGGTCCGGCAGCTTCTCAGGCAAAAAC
>DMMK01000725.1 GCA_003453085.1 Verrucomicrobiales bacterium | reverse complement strand
CTCCTCCGTTAGGGGGGCCACCGAAAAAACGGCCGCCGCCGGTGGCAAAACGCTCGAGTTTTATCCGAAACAGAAGCCCTCTCCTGAAAAGAAGGACGAGGTCTTCAACCAGGAATCCCCCCCCGAAGTCATCGCCGCCGTGAAGGCCAAGCGGGCCGAGCAAGGCGCGACCGCCGTGGGATACGGTGTGATCAAGCTGGGCGTGGATCCCGCGGCAGACCGCAAGGTCTTCGAATTCTGCAAGACCATGGGCATCGGCATTGTGATCACCGAACCTGAAGTCAAGGGCCTGGACGGCATCGAGGCCCTGGTGAAGGAATTCGACATCAAGATGGCCATCCACAACCATCCGAAGCGCCCCCTGGACCGCGCCTACCTGTTCTGGGATCCTAACTATGTTCTGGAACTGGTGAAAGACCGCGATCCGCGCATGGGTGCCTGCGCAGACGTGGGCCACTGGGTGCGTAGCGGGCTGAATCCTGTGGACTGCATCCGCATCCTCAAGGGCCGCATCTTTGACAGCCACATGAAGGACCTGACCGAATTCGGCAATCCGAAGGCTCACGATCTGCCTTTCGGCACTGGCAAATCCGACATCCCCGCCATCCTGGCCGAATACCATGCCCAGGGCTATCCCGGCCCCCTCCACGTGGAGTATGAGCACAACTGGGAAACCAGCCTGCCTGAGATCAAGCAGAGCCTGGAGTTCGTGAAGAACTGGAAACCAGCGGCCAAGTAAGCCTCGCAGCCATCCCATTCTCAAGAGCGGAAAGCCGGGCCTCAGACGCCTTGCTTTCCGCTTTTTTATGCCCGCCACTCTCAAGGCAGCCGCCAGGGACCACGCAGGGCCTGATAATCAGCCTTCGGCAGCAGCACGTAGTGAGGGGAGGCCTTGGGATCCAGCCAGCGGATGATTTTCTCCAGGTTTTCAACCGCCATGGTGGAGCACCCGGCACTGGGCTTGGTAGGTCCCCTGCGGACATGGAAAAAGATGGCGCTGCCATACCCAGGCGCGACGGGGTTTTGATTGTGGCGTATCTCCAGCATCCATTTGTAGGCTGCATCGCCCAGGCGCATGCGTTGCTTTTCAAACCAGGGCGGCACCTGGCGTGGATCCACCCGCACGTGCTGGTTGTAATACGGGTTTTTGGGATCATCCACATACGCATCCCAGGGACCGACCTGAATGTAAGGCCAGCGCGTGCCCGCAGGTGGCCGTGCGGCATAACCAAAAAGAGAACCAAGCTGGAAAACACCCGCCGGGGCGCGCCAGTCCTTCTCCACTTTCGGCGGGATTCCATTGTTCGGCGGTGTGAAGACTCCCCTGCCCCAGGCCAGCCCGGAGCGGCCTAGCAAGATCGGCACAGGCTGTGCGAGAATGGGCTGCCACGGGCTATTGGCCGAAGCACGCTGATAGGCCTGCAACGTCGCCGTGTTTGAGTTCCACCCGGAGGCTTGGGCCACGATGACTTGGCGTACGCCACCACCGATCTGGGCGGAGGCTGGGCCTGGCAGCAAAACCCCAAACAGGGTTATCGTCAGGACGCTGAAAAAAAACTTCAATCCTGCGTTCACCACACCTCTCTGGGTGTTGTCATGACATTGTATCCACCTGGATGCTGATTTTGGCTGTGCGATCATTTTTGAGATTGCCTGAATAAGTTCGAACCGAATATAAACGTAAATCGGCCCTGCCGGATAATTAATTGGCTTCAGGTTTTGGGGGTTTTTTTCCTGAGCGCCAAGTCCGGCAGGGCTGTTTGTTTTTTAAAGGACATGACGAAGGTGAGATGTGGCATTGAAAGTGCCGCGTCATCAGCTATCCGTGCAGGATACCATGAAGAGCCTGCTTTCTCTTGTCACTTTGCTGTCTGTTTTCGCGCTGGTTTCCTGCAGCACGACCTCCCAGGTCAGCCTGGATTACGTCCCCGGCACCGGCCATGTGAAGCCCGGCCAGCCTGAATTTGCCACCCGTCCCTTCAGTGACCAGCGCGGTATCGGCCCCATGGACCTAGGCACCGTGCGCACACAGATCGGCACCCCGCTGGAGTATGTGCAAACTCGCGTCCCGGTGAGCCAGGTGGTGACCAATGCCTTTGGTCACGGCCTGCAGACTCGCAGCATGCTCACGGCCCCGCGCAGTGCCCGCTATGTGGTGACAGGCGATGTGATGGACCTCTACTGCCAAATGCTGGTGCGCCCCTACGGTTATGCACGAGTTCGCGTGACGGTGCTGGATGCAGCCAGTGGCCAGATCGTTCATAGCCACGTCTATTCAGGGGAACGCAGCAGCCGCGCCTACGTACCAGGCAGCGGCTCCCCCGTGCCGACCTTGCGGGATCTTGTTTCCGGTGCCCTCCAGGATGCTGTGGACCAGGCCCTGGACGATCCCCGGCTGCGCAACCGCCTGCGCCCGGAAATCCAGCCCGAATACCCCACTGGGCCGACGATCACCCTGTGATCATCCCCTGCCGAGGTTGACCTTTGGACCTCCACCGTGGACTCTGCGACTCCATGCCCGCCAACCGGTTTTACAACACCTTTGATTCTGAAACGCTGACGCCCCGGCCCTCGTCCCCAAGCGAGTACCGCAACGCCTTCCAGATTGACCGGGACCGCATCATCCACAGCAGCGCCTTCCGCCGGTTGCAGAACAAGACTCAGGTCTTTCTCTCCGGCGAATATGACTTTTACCGCACACGCCTCACCCACAGCATCGAGGTGGCCCAGATCGGCCGATCCATCTGTGCCTACTTAGCCCAGCAGAGCGAAATGCTGGATGACGGTTGCTTCATTGATCCTGATCTGGTGGAATGCGCCTGCCTTTCGCATGATCTGGGGCACCCGCCTTTCGGCCATACGGGCGAAAGGACCCTGCACCGGCTGATGCGCCCCTACGGCGGCTTTGAGGGCAATGCCCAAACGCTGCGCATCCTCACAGAGACTCTTTTCAACGAAGGGCGTGAAGGCATGAATCCCTCACGAGCGGTGCTGGACGGCGTGCTCAAGTACAAAACCCTGCAAGCAGAGGTGGAAGGCGCACCTAACCACTACCTGTACAACAACCAGGAGGTCTGGCTGGATTTCACCATGGGCCACCAAGCCTTCCCCACGGAGCTGACACCCGGCAAAGTGCGCAACCAGTTCCGCAGCATCGAATGCCAGCTCATGGACTGGGCAGACGACACTGCTTACTCCCTCAATGACATTGCCGACGGCATCCACGCCGGATTCATCACCGTCTCCAAGCTGGAGCGCTGGGCCGAAGGCCGCGAGCTGAATGAACGTGATGACATCCACATCAAGAAACTCTGCGCGGCCATCCGTGAAGGCCGGGTGGAAAGAAAGCTGAACAGTGCCATCGGCCGTTACATCCGCGCCGTCACTCTGGTGCCTAACAGCACGTTTCTCAGCGCCATGACCCGGCGGCATCAATTCCGCCTGGAGATAGACCCTGACATGCAGGCCGAATCCCGCCTGAACAAGAAGATCGCCCTCGACCTTGTCTTCAAGAGCCCCCAGCTCCAGCAGCTCGACTACAAGGCGGACTTCATTTTGACCCGGCTCTTTGAGGTGCTGCGCGACCGCTACATTGAGCAGGAAAAAAGCAGTACCCTGCATCTCATGCCCGCCACACTGGAGGCCGAGATCGAAAAAGCGCCGGATGCAGGCACCCGTGCCCGTCTGGTCTGCGACTGGGTGGCCAGCATGACGGACAGCTTTGCCTTCCGCACCTATCGGCGGCTCTTCGATGCGGACTTTGGTTCGATCACCGACTTTGTGTGATCTTCTGGTTATACCGGTTTCCAAAAAGAGGGTCTGGAAACCGGCATAGGAACGGAATTTAGCAAAAGGCGCAGGTTCGTGATTGACCCTGAATCCTGAATTCGTTTAGCCTAGGTATTCCAACCTAACCAACCCACATGTCCTCTGCCACCCTGGAGGCTCCGGCTTCCGACGCCCCTGCTGCTGACAAGCTCACGAAAAAAATCCTCACCGCCGACCATCCTACCTGGTGTCCTGGCTGTGGTGACTTTGCCGTCCTCGCCGCGTTTTACAAGGTACTGGAAAAACTCCAGTACCCGCATGAGAAGATCGTCTGCGTCGCAGGCATCGGCTGTTCCTCCCGCTTTCCCTACTTCGTCAACAGTCACGGGATCCACTTCATCCATGGCCGTGCCTTGCCCCTGGCCACTGGCATTTCCCTGAGCCGCCCGGATGTGCATGTGTTTGTCTTTGGGGGGGACGGCGATGGCTTCTCCATTGGAGGCAACCACCTCAACCACGCCGCCCGCAAGAACATCAAGCTGACCTATGTCATCATGGACAACTTCGTCTATGGCCTGACCAAGAAGCAGACTAGCCCGACGAGCCCGCAGGGCTTCAAGTCCAAGACGGACCCCACCGGCAGCATTGACCGCCCCATCAACCCGATGAAGCAGCTTCTGGCCAGCGGGGCCACCTTCATTGCCCGCACCCACGCAGCCCAGGTGAAGCACATGATGGACATCTTTGAACGCGCCATCCTGCATGATGGTTTCAGCGTGGTGGAATGCCTCAGCGAATGCGTGATGTTCTACGCCGGCTCCTTTGATGACAGCACCCCGCGCAAAGGCGGCGTCTATGACATCATTGATGAGACTCAGCATGACGTCACCGACGATGTGGCGGCCTTCAAAATGGCGGATGACCCGTCACCTGGGAAGTTTGGCGTCTATTATCAGGTGGAGCGCCCAACCAAAAATGCTCTCGAGCAAAAATGGATTGATTCCACCCAGGCCAAACTGACTGGCATGAGCCAGAAAGACATCCTCAAAAAGCGCCTGGAAGCCATGCGCTAGGCCAGCCGCCTTCATTTCAGAGACTGTTGCAGGTGTTGCGTTACGGCACATCTGCAACAGTCTTTTTTGTTTCTTCATTCCGCAGGGGGGCGGCTCGTTCCCAGAGAAGCCCAGATGCGTGGGCACTGCCCCCTTGCCGCACAGCGCATGGCATGAGCCCTGCTGCTTGGCATGACAGAGCTGCACTTTGGATCGTCCATGAAAACAGGTGCGCCCTGCCCTGTGACTTTCATGACCGCACCGACTCTCGAATCCCTCCACACCGCCTACCGGACCGGTTCCCTCACCCCGGCCATGCTGGTGGATGACCTTCTCCAAAAAGCGGCCAAAGCCGACCCGGCCATTTGGATTTATTTATTAGGCCGTGACGAAATACAACCCTATCTGGACCTGCTGGAGGGGCAGTCCCCTGACACCCGACCGCTGTACGGCATCCCCTTTGCCATCAAGGACAACATTGACCTCGCAGGGGTGCCCACCACGGCAGCCTGTCCCGCGTTTGCCTACACCCCAGAAACATCTTCCCCCGTGGTCCAGGCGCTGATAAACGCAGGGGCCATCCCTCTGGGCAAGACTAACCTGGATCAGTTTGCCACCGGACTGGTGGGCACTCGCAGCCCCTATGGCATCCCTGTAAACGCCATCTCCCCAGGAGTCATCCCTGGAGGATCAAGCTCTGGCTCAGCCGTGGCTACGGCTCTGGGTCTGGTGACCTTTGCGCTGGGCACGGACACAGCCGGTTCAGGCCGTGTACCCGCAGCCTTTAACAACATCATCGGCTTCAAGCCCACACGCGGCGTGCTCAGCACCTCCGGCGTGGTGCCGGCCTGCCGCAGCCTGGATTGCGTGTCGATCTTTGCACTCACCACCGACGATGCGGTCCGGATCTTCGAGATCACCTGTCACTTTGATGAGGCTGACTCCATGGCCCGCCCTTTTCAATCCGGCATACCCGGCTGGCAGCCGGGTATGTCCTTCCGTTTTGGCGTGCTGCCAGAAAGCCAGCGCCATTACTTCGGCGAGGAATCGGCTAACGAACTTTACGATCAAAGCATTTCCAGACTCCGCACGATTGGAGGACTGCCCATCGAAATGGACTTTGAGCCCTTTCTCGAAACAGCCCGCCTGCTTTATGGCGGCCCCTGGGTGGCGGAAAGATACGTGGCCACATCCGCGCTGCTAGAAAGCCAGCCGGAAGCCTTTCTACCAGTCACACATGGGATCATCTCTGGAGGCTGCAAACCCAGCGCGGCCGACACCTTTCGCGCGATGTATCGGCTGGCCTCCCTGAAGAGGGACAGCGAAACGCTTTGGCAGCATGTGGACGTGATGCTCACCCCCACAGCTCCGCGGAGCTATACCCTCGCCGAGATTGAGGAGGAACCCGTAGCATATAATACCAACCTGGGCACCTACACCAATTACATGAACCTTCTGGATCTCTGCGGCTGCGCGGTGCCAGCAGGATTTCTGCCCAACGGCCGGGCTTGGGGTGTCACCCTTATTGCCCCGGCCTTTCATGATCTGCGACTCCTCAGCATCGCAGGATTCCTCCACCAAGCAGCCGAAGTCAGCCTGGGGGCCATGGAAACACCCACACCACCTCCTCGGCCA
>DMMK01000620.1 GCA_003453085.1 Verrucomicrobiales bacterium | reverse complement strand
GTTGTAGATGGAATCGCTGAGGTAGTCGGAAATTTCCACTTCCCAGAGCTTTTTGCCAGTTTTGGCATCCAAAACGGTCAAAAGTTCGACCAAATCACTCGTTTCGCCTCGATAACCCCAAAGGATCACCTTGCCGTCCACGATCACCGGCGTGCCACGGCTGCGGGCGTCGTAGGTCCAGGCGGCAGAATCGGGCAATTTGCCTGCTCCGGTGTAATGTTCCAGGCTCACGCCGTTTTGAAGGGGGCCGCGCCAGTTGGACCAATCATTGGCCTGGAGCGAGAAAGTCAGCAGGGACGCAGCGAGTGCGGACCACGAGGCAGTGCGGTGAATGCGGGGGATAACCATGTGAAAAATTCCTGGCTGGGGGTGGGGCACCAACGTCAGCGCGTCCGGCGCATCTTCAATCAGTTTCGCTGAATGGGTCTGGGCCGGCCACAAACCGACAAGGGTGGGGCAGAGGGAGAAAACGGACTGAAAGGAACGCATCTTTCCTCCGACTGGATCCCCTCGATAGGGGATAAAGGAACCCTTTTCTTATTGCACTTATTCACATGAACAGTCATTTATCCACAACGGTGTCAAGTGCCTTTCTTCTAAAATTATCAGAGTTTCACGGAAAATAAGCATCTCAAAAATGATAAAACCTCACGTTTTTGCAAAAAACAACCCCTTGGGTTGACGGGAAGGGTAAAACTTTTTAACCTTCGGATGTCTGTCGAAGCCTTGCGCTTGGCAGGCCACGATGTTGCAGCTTCCTCAGCTAAGACTTTCGTGCCAAACGATCCTCACTGTTGTTGGTTGCTGGATCGCCAAACTAGACCCTCCGGCTCCGCATGCCGGAGGGTCTCTTTGTTTCAAGGGATCACTCAGGCATTCAGAGACCTGTTGAAGCCGTTCATCATGATCACCTCATGACAGCTTCATGCATCAAACATCACATCAGGATACAAGCGTGTGAGCGTGCATGAGAGGCAGTCGTTGACCAGCGGCAAGGCGGACTTCGAAAGGGCATCGGGCATCGCCCCTTTCTCCACACCTTCTTTCCACAGACGGTCCACACCATCGCCATGTTCATCCAGCACTTGCTCGACGATTTGGTTCCAATGCGCAGGCTCCACACACTCCTGCCATTCACCACGGCCACGGCCAAAGTGAGCCACTGCCAGATAAGTGAGCATCGCCAAACGCACCTGCTCGCGGAAGTGCTCACGTGACCAGTGCAGACGATGATCACCACCACGCACGAGGTTATAACTCTTGATCAAGGCATAAGCACCGAGCCCGGCTGCGAGACCGCCGAGCAAAGCCCCGCCACCAAAGGTCATGCCGCCCATCTTCAGGTCTGCAATGAGACCGCCCATGGCCCCGCCGGCCACGCTGCCCACCACGCTCCAGATGGCTTCCGGCACAGGCTGCGGTGTGTGGTACTGATCTTTGGCCAGCGCCCCCAGCGCACGTGCCGACTCACCTTCCAGCCCATGCAGGCGGATGAGAGAGTTCGTCGCTGCGGTGATGCGGTCGGCCAGTTGGGTGGCCAGCTTTTCACGGGCCTCCTGGTATTCTTTGTTCAGATCGGAGCGGCCAATGCCCACCCGTTCCAGCAAGGTTTCATTGCGCACCGCCACGCCATCCAGCACTGCAGCGGTGAGCAGCTCTGAAAGCACGCGGCAAGACTGGCGAAAGACATCCACATTGCGCTGATGCCAGGCACGTTTCAGGTGCTTGAAGGCATCTGCCTTCCGTTCCGCGAGCAACGGTGCGAGGGAATCCATGAGCCGATCTTCCTGCACCCAGCAGCGGGCAAAGGCATCCATGCGCAGCACATCACGGACAAAGGTGTAGCTCTTGAGATGTTCACGCCACGCCGCCATCTCGGCCTCATCAGTTTCTTTCGATTCCAGAGGCCCGGTCTGATTCAGCAGCACCAGCACCGGTTTGCCGGTCCAGCCCAGGATCTCCATCTCAGGCGTGATGTAGGCGGCGACCTCTGGCGGCTCGGTGGCATTCACCAAATAGAGGACCACATCGGCCTCATCGCGCACATTCTTCAGCGCTTGCTGGCTGCACCACAGCGGCTTGTCAGTGAGGCGGTCCCAGGATTGGGAAAGAAACCACAGCACAGGATTGCGCTCGCGTTGTAGTCTCTTTAAGAGACGTGCGCTGTCGCCAAAGCCGGGTGTGTCCCACAGCCGCAGCAGTCGGGCGTCCTCTTCTAACAAAGTGTAGGACTCATTAAAGAGCGTCACATGCGCGGCATCCCGCACCTCCCCCACGTCCCGGCGCAGAAGTGTACGGGCGAGCGTGGTCTTGCCTGCATTCGTATGCGAGATGAGACTGAGGGTGACGATGTCCGAGGCTGGCGGAGTGATGCCTGACGGGGGTGGCATGGTGACGGGAGATGTGAACCCACTCCGACCACCTTCGCAACAAAAGCGATGAGTTCTTTTATCACAAAAACACAATCACCCGTCAGAAAGGGCGGGTGAAAGCGCTCGCGTGGCTTCAGTATGCCTATCCATGCGTGCGTTTACGATCTGCTCCCTTGTCGCCCTGGCTTCGTTTTCACCTGCTGCAGAGACACCCTTCCCCTCCATTCCCGCCGTGCCTGCGGCGAAGGCTCATCGCAGCTTCCATGTGCTGGATGGCTTTGAGATGCAGCTCATCGCAGCGGAGCCGCTGGTCACCGATCCCGTGGCCATCACTTATGATGAAGAAGGCCGCGCCTATGTCTGCGAGATGACGGATTACCCCTACACGGACAAGGCCCGGCACAAGGCCAGCCAGGAGAACCCCACCGACCTGCCGATCGGCAAAGTGCGCTTGCTTGAAGATACGAATGGCGACGGCGCCTATGATAAGAGCACGATCTTCGCCGAAGGGCTATCCTGGCCCACCGGGGCTGCTTGCTGGAAAGGCGGTGTCTTTGTCGCCGCCACACCGGACATCTGGTACCTCAAGGACACCGATGGAGATGGCAAAGCGGATGTGCGGGAGAAGGTGTACACCGGCTTTCGCAAACTGAACATCCAGGCCGTGATGAACAATCCGCAATGGGGGCTGGACCACCGCATCTACGTCGCCGGTGGCAGCAATGGGGCCAACATCACGAGACCCGAAGTCGCCAGTTTCAAACCCGTGGCCATCCGCCGCAACGATGTGTCGTTTGATCCCGCCAGCCGGGAGCTGCGCATCGAGTCCGGCGGTGCCCGATATGGCAACAGCTTCGATGACTGGGGCAACCGCTTCCTGTGCAACATCCGCAATCCCTGCCAACACATCGCCCTGCCGTATGAACGCATCGCGAGGAATCCTTACCTCACACTCACCAGTGCATTGCAGGACTGTGCCGAAGCCGGAGACCAGCTCCCGGTTTATCGCACCAGTCCGCCGGAACCCTGGCGTGATTTCCGCGCCCAGCGCTGGAGTGCCCAAGGCTCCACCCTGCCCAAAAGCGAGCTCGTGGGCGCAGGCGTGGTCACCTCCTCCAGCGGCATCACGGTTTACCGGGGAGATGCCTACCCGGAAGCGTATCGGCAGTTTGCCTTTGTAAATGACGTGGCCGGAAATCTTTTCTACCGCATGAAGCTAGAGCCCGACGGCCTAACTTTCAAAGCCGTGCAGGTGGATGGGGCCAAGAACTTTTGCACCAGCGACGACATCTGGTTCCGCCCCGTGAACTTTGCCAATGCCCCCGATGGCTGCCTGCATATCTGCGACATGTATCGCGAAGTGATCGAGCATCCCTGGAGTATTCCGGATGACATCCATGCCAATCTGGACCTGCTGCAAGGGGCCGACAAAGGCCGCCTGTGGCGTCTGCAGCCGAAGGGCTTCGCTCCACGTCGCATCCCCAAACTCAGCCAGGCCACCCCAGAGGAACTCGTCGCCTTGTTGGATCACCCGAATGCCTGGCATCGTGAGACCGCCCATCGTCTGCTATTTGAAAAGCAGGACAGGAGCGTCATCACCGCCCTGCAATCTCTGGTGGGCCAGGCCCAAACCCCGCAGGGCAAAATCCATGCGCTGTGGAGCCTTCAGGGCCTCGGCGGTGTGAACGATGCGGCACTTACCACCGCACTGGAAGATGCAAACCCCGAAGTGCGGGCGCAGGCGATGAGTCTCGGTGAAGGACGCTGGACGAAGCTCGTTTCCAAAGCCGCCCTCATGCAGCAGGCGCAAGAGGCTGCGCCCGCCGTGCAAAGGCAGGTGGCCTTTCAGATTGCCGATCTGCTGCCCGCGCTCGATGACGCTTCCTGGAGCCAGATCGTCCAGCGCAGTGAAAGCGATGCCTGGCTGGAATCGGCCCTGCTGACCTTGCCGCCCGAGGCCGCGCCGATGGCCTTGATGCGGACACTCTGCACTGGCCAGAAGAACGGCCATCTCGCCCAACGACTCGCAGCCATCGCTGCACAGGCGGCCCAAACACCGGCACAGATCGCCACGCTCTTGGATCTAGTGGGGGGAGCGGAAACCTCCCCTGCCCTGATCATTGGCCTGGATGAAGGACTGCGCCGCCAGCGCAAAACCCTGCGGGAAATGGCCACCGCATCTACGGTGCAAAGCGCGCTGAATCAGCAGGCAATCCAGGCCGCCCAGGACAGCCAGAACCGGCAGCTTGCCGAAGAACTGCGTTTGCAGGCCCTCGCCCTTTTGCGCGCTACAGCCACCCCGGAAGCACTTGCGCAAACAGCCCCCGCTTTGATGAAGCCGGACCAGCCCCCGGCCCTGCAACTGGCCGCTCTGGAGGCGGCGGTGACGGCACGCACACCCGATATCACGACATTGCTCCTCAGCACTTGGAAATCCATGAGCCCCGCCTTGCGGGACAAGGCCCTCGCCGCCCTGATGGCCTATCCCGAACGTCTCACAGCCCTGCTGGAGGCGGTGGAGGCGAAGACCATTCCGGCAGCGCAGATCAGCCCCGCTGCCCGGGCGCAACTGGCCAAGAACAAAGACCCGCAGATCGTTGCCCGCGCAGCCAAGCTCTTTGCCAGCACAGGCTCCAACCGCGCCGACATCATCGCACGTTATCAGAAAACAATGCTCGCCGAAGGCCGCAGCGCGGAACGCGGGGAAAAGGTGTACCAACTCGCCTGTCTGGCCTGCCACAAACATGGCCGTCAGGGCCAGGACATCGGTCCGCATCTGGGCACCGTTCAGGGCTGGACGGCGGAGCTGCTGCTGACCAACATCCTGGATCCCAACCGCGAGGTCTCGCCTAACTTTGCCTTATACATCGTGGAGATGCAGGATGGCCGCATCCTCTCCGGCCTGCTCACCAGCGAATCCGCCAGCAGCCTCAGCTTCAAGCGGGCGGATGGCGGTGTGGAGTCCATCTCCCGCCAGGACATCAAAACGCTCACCAGCACCGGCACCTCGCTGATGCCCGAAGGCCTGGAGGCCGCCATCACGCCACAGCAGATGGCAGACCTCCTCACCTTCCTCACCACTCCCATTCAGCCTTTGACCGGGGGCCAATCGGCGAAGTGATCCCCTGGCCCGATTCACGCGATCCTCACACCCTGCCGCAACATCCCTCCTCTCAACCGGGTATTGTTTGCCTGACCATGCGCCGCCTGCTCCTCCCAGCCCTTCTGTTTGCTGCCCTTCCTGCCACCGCCCTGCAAGAAACCTGGGAGACCGGCTACACGGGCAACGATGCCTCAGGCAAGCAGGTGCTGGGTTATTGGAAATTCGATAACGGCGCGGAGCTGAAGGACAGCTCAGGCAAGGGCCATGACCTCGTGGTCAATGGTGCCGTTCTCAAAGCCGAAGGCCGACTGGGCCTGGGCTTCGAGTCCTTCCCCGGCTTCCCCCTTTCGGACAAACCGCACTCGCTGCGTGTCACCGGCACTGCTCCGCTGACCCCCACGGGGCCGTTCACGATGGAGATGTGGATCCGGCCCAAAGCCGACTTCGCCAAGACTGGGCGCTGCTACCTGCTGGACAAACGCTATGTGCCCGACAACCACACCGACTACGCCTGGCAGATCCTGGAGCCGGACAAAGCGGGACTTCGTCGCCTGGCTGTGACGCTCGGCTTTGGCAGCACCTCAGAGACGTTTCACTCTGAGCCGCTCACCCTCGCCACCGAATGGCAGCATGTGGCCTTCACTTATGATGCGGCAGGCACCGTCACCTTTTATCGAAACGGATCCCTGCTCAGCCGCGTGACCAAACCCGGCTGCACCGCCGTGGCACCGGGCACGAAGCCGCTGCATCTGGGGGATCGCGTGGGCAGCAATTACGGTGGCTTCTCCGGATTCATTGATGAAGTCCGCCTGTGTGATGGAGCGCTTCAGTTTGAGGCCATCGCCCTCAGTCTCACCAGCGCTCGCCATGTCTGGCAGCGGCAGGAGCGCAGCGATCCTGTGCTGCTCCGTTGCACGAATCTGCGCCGTGAGAAAGTCACCGGGGCCATTCTGGAAGTGACCTTTGGCGACGAGAAACAAACCTAGTCGCTGCCCGAACTCAGAGCCGGGGCGGAAAATGTGGAACGCTTTGCCATCAATACCGGACTGAAG
>DMMK01000616.1 GCA_003453085.1 Verrucomicrobiales bacterium | reverse complement strand
ATGGCGATGATGTCCTGAAGGTCTTTGTAGCGCTGAAGCACGCGCTGGACGCCACGGGCAACACGGTAGTGTTCTTCACCGACGATGTCCGGAGCCAGGGCCTTGGACACAGAGGAAAGAGGATCCACAGCCGGGTAGATGCCGAGCTCAGCCAGGGAGCGCTCAAGCACCACGGTGGAGTCAAGGTGGGCGAAAGTGTTGGCAGGCGCCGGGTCAGTCAAGTCATCCGCAGGAACGTAAACGGCCTGGAAGGAGGTGATGGAACCGCTCTTGGTGGAGGTGATTCGCTCCTGCATGGCACCCATTTCGGCGGCCAGCGTTGGCTGGTAACCCACGGCGGAAGGCGTACGACCCAGAAGGGCGGACACTTCGGAACCAGCCTGGGGGAAACGGGAAACGTTGTCCACAAAGAGAAGCACGTCCTGGTTCTTCTCGTCACGGAAGTATTCGGCCATGGAGAGGGCGGAAAGAGCAACGCGAAGACGAGCACCTGGAGGCTCATTCATCTGGCCGTAAACGAGGGCCACTTTGGAGCCTGGCTCGCTGATGTAACCGCCCTGGGCGTTGCGAACGATGTCGTGACCGTTCTTCTTCACCTTGATAACGTCGGACTCGATCATTTCATGGTAAAGGTCGTTACCTTCACGGGTACGCTCACCCACACCGGCGAACACGGAATAACCACCGTGGCCTTTGGCGATGTTGTTGATGAGCTCCATGATAACCACGGTCTTACCCACACCAGCACCACCGAAGGCACCGACTTTACCACCCTTGGTGAAAGGGCAGATCAGGTCGATCACCTTGATACCGGTCTCAAGGATCTGAGCCGAAGGGTTCTGGTCTACCAGGGCCGGAGCTGGGCGGTGAATCGGGTAACGCTTGGAGGTGACAGGGGCTGCCTGGTCATCAATGGCGTCGCCAGTAACGTTGAAGATACGGCCAAGAACCTCTTCACCGACAGGGACGGTGATAGGAGTGCCAACGTCGAGTGCGTCGAGACCGCGCTTCAGGCCTTCCGTGGAAGACATGGCCACGGAACGGACCCAGCCATCACCCATGTGGCTCTGCACTTCGCAGACCAGACGGGTAGTTTTGCCGCCGAGATCGAATTTGATCTCCAAGGCGTTGTAGATCTCAGGCAGCTTTCCTGTGGCGGAGAAATCCACGTCCACCACGGGACCGATGACTTGAACGATTTTGCCGATGTTGCTCATATTGGAAGGGGTCAGAAGGAATCAGAGGGTCAAGAATGCAAAAGAGGCTATTCAAGAGCCATTTTGGCGGTGGTGATTTCGAGGAGTTCGTTGGTGATCGCAGCCTGGCGGAGCTTGTTGTACTCGAGGCTGAGGTCTTTGAGCATCTGCTTGGCGTTGTCGGTGGCGTTTTTCATGGCCACCATCCGGCTGCTGTGCTCAGAAGCGCGGGCTTCAAGAACCATCTGGAAGATGGTGCCATTGACATACTGAGGAAGGACGGTCCGGAACACAGTGGCCGCATCCGGCTCGAAGGTGTAATCTGGAATGTCAGCAAGATTCACCTCCTTGGAGGTTTCGTCAAAGTTACGCTTGCCGCCCAGCGTCACCGGATTGACCGGCAGAACCTGCTCAATGGAAGGGATCTGCGTGACGACGTTGATGTAATTATTGAAGGCGACCAACACACGTTTGTATTCGCCGGACAGGAATTTTTCCTGAACGAACTTCGAGACGGTGCGGGTTTCCACAAACCTGGCTGGATCCTTGATGGGGAAATCGGCAATGAGGGTCTTGCGGAGACGGCCAAGCCCCTGGGAGGCTTTACGACCGATGGTAACGTATTCCACTTCACCTTCGATCGGGGTATTGACCAGCTTCTTGAGCAAGTTGGTGTTCAAGGCACCGCAAAGGCCTTTATCAGTCGCAATGACCAGAACCAAAGTCTTGTTCCCGGCCCCTTCACTGAAGAACGGATGCACACCTTCGGCGGCACTTTCCTTCAGGCTGACGAGGATCTTGTTCATCAGCTCCGCGTATGGACGACCGTTGGCGGCCTGATCCTGCGCTTTTTTCATCTTCGCAGCCGCGACGAGCTGCATGGCCTTGGTGATCTGGGCCGTGTTTTTGACCGATTTGATTCGGCGGCGAATGTCGCGGGTGGAGGGCATGGGAGCGGAGAGCTAGAAAAACGTAGGGCAGCGAACCAGGAGAATTACTTCCAGGCAATCTTGAAGTCTTCGAGGGCGGTCTTGATGTCGGCTTCGACATTGTCGAGGGCCTTTTCATTGGCGAGCTTTTCAACCAGCTCAGACTTGCGCTCGGTGAGGTAGGTTTCCAGCTTGGCCTGGAATTCTTTGACGCGGTCCACAGGCACGCTGTCGAAGTAGCCTTTCTGCATGGCGTAAAGGCTGATGACCATGATCGGCAGGCTCTTCGGCTGATACTGCTGCTGCTTGAAGAGCTCCACGATGCGGGCACCGCGATCGAGCTTGGCCTTGGTGGCGGCGTCGAGATCGGAACCGAACTGGGCGAAAGCAGCCAGTTCGCGGAACTGGGCGAGATCGAGCTTTGTCGTACCGGAGACCTTCTTGATGGCCTTCGTCTGGGCTGCGGAACCCACACGGGACACCGAGAGACCCACCGAGATGGCTGGGCGGATGCCCTGATAGAAGAGATCGGTTTCGAGGAAGATCTGGCCGTCCGTGATGGAGATCACGTTGGTCGGGATGTAGGCAGACACGTCACCAGCCTGCGTCTCGATGATCGGAAGAGCGGTGAGGGAACCACCACCGTAGTTTTCGTTCACGCGAGCGGAACGCTCAAGCAACCGTGAGTGGAGATAGAACACGTCACCCGGATACGCTTCACGACCAGAAGGACGCTTCAGCACGAGGGAAACCTGACGGTAGGCCACAGCCTGTTTGGAAAGGTCATCAAAGACAATGAGAGCATCCTGGCCCTGGTCCATGAACCACTCACCGATGGAGCAGCCTGTGTAAGGGGCGAGATACTGGTTAACAGCGCTGTCAGAAGCCGAAGCATTGACGATGACGGTGTATTCCATGGCACCGGCGTCTTCCAGAGTCTTGACGACGCGAGCGACGTTGGACTGCTTCTGGCCGATGGCGACGTAGATGCAATAAAGGGGCTTGTGACCGGCCAGTTTGCCCTGCTCGGCAGCTTTGTTCTGTTGGGCCTGGGAAATGATGGTGTCCACCGCGATGGTGGTCTTGCCGGTGGAGCGGTCACCGATGATCAACTCACGCTGGCCACGGCCGATCGGGATCATGGCGTCGATGGACATGATGCCGGTCTGCACAGGAACGGACACGGACTTACGGGTAATGATGCCAGGAGCCAGTTTTTCGACAGGATACTGAGCGTCAGCCTTGATCGGGCCTTTGCCGTCGAGAGGCTCACCGAGGGTGCTGACCACACGACCGAGAAGCGCACGGCCGACAGGAACGGAAAGGAGGCGGCCTGTGGTGCGGACTTCGTCGCCTGCTTTGATGCCTTCGGAAGAACCGAGAAGCACGCAACCGACTTCAGTTTCTTCAAGGTTAAGAGCCAAGCCGAACTGACCGCCTGGGAACTCGATCATTTCATTGAGCATGACATCGCTCAAACCTTCGATCTTGGCTGCGCCGTCACCGATCTCGCGGACCACGCCGACATTGGATTTGGTGACCGCCGTCTTAAGTCCGGCGATTTGGGATTCGATCCCCTGGAGGATGTTGCTCATGATAACTGCTGGTTTTGAAAGGGAAAAATGAAGGCTGCGAGGCGCTGGCGTTTAGGAAAGGGAGGTCTTGAGGGCTTCGAGACGGGCCTTGACGGAACCGTCCCAAACGTCACTGCCGACCTTCACAGGAACTCCACCGAGAAGCTCAGGCTTGATGTGGAACTCAAGGGCGAGGTCACGACCGTATTTTTGGGACAGGCTGGACTTGAGTCCGGCCTGGAGATCAGCGGTAAGGAAGGTGGCGCTTTCCACCACGGCGCGCTGGCTTTCGACTTCATTGCGCACCAGGGCGGAAAAAGAATCGAGCATGCCGTGATAACCGCGAGGCTTGCTGGTGATGATTTTGTTCACCACAAGACGAACGCGGGACTCATCCAGCTTGCCATTCATCAGGCAGACGCGGAAGAGCTGGCGAGAGGTGCGGCGGACTTCCTTGCTGATTTTCATAGTCGTGGTG
>DMMK01000603.1 GCA_003453085.1 Verrucomicrobiales bacterium | reverse complement strand
CACCAACAGCACCCTCATGGCACGCATGGGCGACATTCTGGACTTCGACACCGGCCCCATCATTGATGGAGGCAAGAGTGTGGAGGAAATGGGCGAAAGCCTCCTGGAACTCTGCATCGCCACCGCCAGCGGCGACTACACTCCCAAGGCCGTCGCCCTAGGTCAGGACGACTTTCTCCCCTGGAAACGCGGCGTCTCACTTTGATCCCTCTCGCAGGGAGACAAAGCCGCCGCCAAGACAGACTTAGCCTTTCTTGGAGGAAACCATGATCAGATACGTGGCTTTAACCACGGCAGCCTGGGCATCATTGGAGTCCAAGCTCTCCACCGTCTTGATCTCGGGCCGCGTCTTGATCAGCTTCCTCAGCATTGAACTCTTCGTCGCAAAGTTCACATTTTGGGGCACCGCATTGTTTTGCACACCGCTGGCGAGAGTCGAAATGGTGCTCGCCACCACGCCGAGGACCGTTCCATCTTCCGCACAGACGGGCCCGCCAGAGTTTCCTGGCTGAATGGGGATGCTGAACTGAAAGGCCCCCTTTTCATTGTAGATGCCCCCGTCCAATCCGGAGACGCTTCCTTGGGTGTACTTCGGTTTTGCCCCCAACTGGTCTAACAACGGAAACCCGATCGTAAAGAGCTGCTGTCCCAGCGATTCCGGCTCCTTGTCAGATACCGGCAGAGGCTGGGTCTCGGCATCAACCTTCAGAATCGCCAGATCGTTGCGCCGATCCCTGGCCACCACTTTGGCTGAGATCGGCTTTTTGCCGACATAAACTTGAATGTCCGTCGCGTCGTCCACCACATGGTAGGCTGTGGCAATGTAGCCGTCCTCGGAGATGGCAAAACCAGTACCGTTGCCGACAAGCACTCCGCCGGAGCCTGCGGCCACGACCTGCTCCCCTTGCGCTGAAACCAGTTGTCCCACGCCGTGCTTCGCTACAAAATTCAGGCTCGCGTTGCGGTCCGTGTGGAAGGCTTCAATGGTCAACCGTTCTCCACCGGTGGTGTTGAATTCATACTTCCCCATGTTGTAGATGGTTCCTTCCCACACCCGCTTACTGTCATTCACTGTCGAACTTCCATAAATGGGCAGGCCAAAAACAATCAACTGATCAAGCTCCCCCACGACCACCGTTTTGCTGACATTGCGCTTTTCATAGATCACGGCGGGTCCCGAAAGCGGAGAGCCTGGACGCGAAGTGATCTGCTCTTCCTCCACGGTGCGCAGCAGGGATCCAGAACACATCCAGCCTTTGCCCACGTTCTGAATCAACACCAACCGTACGCGCGAAGAGATAGCATCCACGATGCTTGCCGCATTGCTCATTTTTTGCCGCATCTCCTGCGATTCGGCCTGGGCCGCTTCCTGAGCCCGCTCGTATTCGGCAGCCGCCATAGGATCATAGCCCAGAGCAGTTTTGTACTTTTCAGGGATATCGAGAAACCGAATTCGGACGATGCCGGAGGCCGCCATCAGTTTCAACCCGTTCGGTTCAATGGCTGTGATCTCCGACGCCTTAAACTCGCGCCCGTCTTTGGTGGTGAAGGTGGGGAACTGATCTGCAAAGAGCTTCATTTTGGCCTGCATTTCCACCTTTGCATCCATGGCGGCATCCTCGGGCGGAGCTGTAAGCTCATGAGCCTGGAAGAACTCTGCCGGCACCATTTTTTTCGGAATGCTCGAAATGCCATCCGAGTGGCTGATTTTGATCTTGTCAGCTTCTTCCTTGAGGACTCGAACCCCCTTGAAAGTACGACCATCCGAAGTCACCAAGTCTTCCGCCAAGGATAGTCCTGTCAAAACCAGGAGATTCAGGCACAGAAGGGCAAAAGAAAGAGTGGTTCTCATAGTTAAAAATGAAGATACAGGCTGCAGCCCTGACACAGGGCGGCACCCGTCATTTACTTAATCCCTGAGTCATAAGAAAATCAAATCAAGCCTCTCCATTTTTTATCCCCCTCAGCATCAACACATTTGCCCAACGGTCTTTTCTGCCTGGATGACACTGCCATTCCAGGAGGTGACCACGGGGTATACCTGGGCGGTCGTGGCCAGGGAGACTTTGCCGGGGATCAGGGTTTCCGGTGGCCTTTTGCGGCCAAAGCCGCGTGTGTAGATGGGCTCCACAAAGGGGGCGCGGAAGATGTAGTCCGCCTCCAGGTCGCCGTCTTTCAGGTCGGGGAAAAGCTTTTGCAGCGCACTGAACCAGGAGCGTTTGATCTCATCCTCCGGCTGGGTGAAGCGAGGATCGGTGCGATGCACGTACTTGGTCAGGTAAACCACATGCCTTCCCTGCCCGCGATCCGCCTCATCCGTGAGGGTGGAGGTTTCCACCACGCCGTCAAAGGGATGGCAGGGCTCCGGGGTGGCTAACCAATAATGCTTCGTCAGAGGCCGTTTGAGGAACAGCACATGGTTGATCACGCCCTGAAAATCAATGTCCCAGGAGGGCACCGCTGCGCGGCTTTTGAAGGCCGCCGTGGCGGTTTTGGCCAGCGTTGGCCAGGGCAAGGTGATCAGCAATTCATCCGCGCGCAGCTCGCCGACAGCGGTCTGCACCACGGGATGGCCGTCGGCATCGAGATCAATGGACTCGATCTTCTCATTCATCCGCAGGGTGACGCCCAGTTCCCCCAGGCGTCTCGCGAAGGTCTCCGTGATGCGTTTGTAACCGCCCCGGATATACCCCTTCACCTCACCTTTGCTCTCGCCCTTTTCGCGATTGAACCGGGTCCAGAACCATAGGGCCGGGACGTCGTGATAACGGTCGCCAAACTTGGCCTCCAGCATGGGCTTCCAGAAGGTGGCAAAGGCACGTTTGCCAGAGAGCCCCTGCAGCCATTGCGAAGTGGTGATGTCATCGAGTCCCTTGGCGGAGCACACGCGGCCCCAGGCCCCGGTGATGCCGACACGGATCCGGTCCGCAAACGGCAGCGGGGAGAAGCGCAGCAGGTCCACCGGTGTGTTCAGCGGGTAGATGCGCCCGGCATTCGCATACGCAAAGGAACTGGGCCTCCAGTAAATCTCAGGGGTCAATCCCAGGTGCTCCAGCACGCCCAGGAGGGGACCGTCGCTGGGCAGCATGCAGTGGTAAAATTTTTCGAAGGTGCGCCCATCATGCTCAAAGAAGGTGCCGAGACCTCCCAGTTGATCCGAGCCTTCCAGGAGCGTGACCGCACGCCCCTGCTCCGCGAGTTTCAAGGCGCAGACGAGGCCGCTGATGCCGCCCCCGAGAATGAGAACGGAGCGTGGGGCAGGTTGGGCAGAATCCATAGGGCGGGCTCTTCAGTTACGCCTTGGCTTGCTGAGCAACCAGACCGGCAGCATCCGGTCTTTTGGACCGGTAACGGTTCACCACGGCCAGGTAGCGCTTCAGCGTTTTCCAGATGCGCAGCTTGCTGACGCCAGCCTTCAGGTCATAACGCAGGGTGTAGGGAATCTCGGCAGCTTTGGTGCCAATGCTGCGGAGTTTCAGTAGCACCTCCAGCATGCAAACAAAGCCGCTTTCCTCCACCAGCTTGTCCTCCCCGTAGGTCTGCGCCATGCGCTGGAGCAGGCTGCTGTCGTAGGCCCGGAAACCGGTGGAATAATCGCGCACGCCCCGGAAGGGAACGATGGTCTTCATCAGCAAAAAGCAGCCGAGGCTCAGCAGCTTGCGGAAGGCGGAAAGCCCCACAATGACGCTGCCCGGCTGGTAGCGGGAGGCGATGACCAATTGCACATCGTCCTCTTCCAGCCGCTTCACCATGTCCATCACGTAGATCGGGTCATGGGTGTTGTCGGAGTCCATGACCACGACCACATCTGCCACCTTCATGGCGCTAGACAGACCTGTCTGGATACCCATACCAAGCCCTTTGTTGACACCATGCTGAATCAGGGTCAGCGGCATCACCTTGGCGGCCTCCGTGGCGATTTCGGCGGTGCGATCTTTGGATCCATCATCCACGACGATGACCTGATAACGGAAGGGCTGGGCCGTAAGTGTTTCCTGAATCCTTGCCAGCAGTGCAGGCAGGTCTTTCTCCTCATTGAAGGCCGGCAGGACAACGGCGACAGATTCGATGCGTTTCATGATCTTGTTAATTCGGGATTCAGGGTGGGCTTCGCGGCCCTCGACAGGTCTGGTTTTACGGGTGCCATCAAATCACCTGCAATTTGCCCCATGGTGGCCGTGCCCCAGTGGCTGCGAAGACTGCTGAGCGTGTGCCGGACGAGTTCGATCTTCTTTTCCGCAGGCCCCCGCATGGCGGGGAAAAAGCTCATGGCGGGAACATCGGTGCCATCCAGAAAATCCGTGGGGTGAAGCAGCAGGGAGGGAGCAACTTTGGTTAGGCGGCACACCGTCATGGCCATGTCCCAATAAGCCCTCGCAAGCGGCAGAGAATACTGCGCGAGGAAAAGCAGGTAGCTGAGATGGATGGGCGTGCGCAGCAGCGGCATCGTCGTCACCGGCATTTCCAGCAGACCCGGCTGGATCTGGTAAGGAGACAAGGGTGAGAAGGCGCTGGAGAAGCTACCGTAGAGCCCTTTCCGCTTCGCCTTTTCCTCGGCGGAAAGCTTCGAGGTCATGAAAAAGTAGGTGCGGGCCACCGGGCCCATCACCGTGGGAAAAAGGCTGGCGTCATAGACATAACCACGCTGGATCAGGAGATCCCGCACCGCCGGTGAGGTGCTGAAGCCTGGGCCGCGAAAGCCCAGGGGCCGCTGGCCTGTGGCTTCCAGAATCGCCGCTTCGGCCTGCTCGAAATCTGCCTGCAATTCCTCATCGCTGTACAGGTGCAGCCAGGGCTCATGCATGTGGCTGTGATTGGCGATCTCGTGCCCGGCTTCCGCCAGGCTGCGCAGGGCAGCGTGATTCTTTTCCAAAGAGGCATCCTTGCCCACCACAAACACGGTGATGCGCAGACCGGCACGCTTCATCGTGTCGAGAATGCGGGGCGTGACCAAGTCCAAGTAGCTGGGAAAGTCCTGCCAACCATCCAGCCCCTGGGTCTTTACATAAGCCCATTGGTTGTCGAGGTCGAGAGAGACGCTGGCGGGGATACGGTTCAAATACACGGGAATTAAGATTGCAGAAGGCGGCTGATGATTCGTTCGGAGGCTCGTCCATCCCCAAAAACTTTTTCGGCCTTGGCGGCGTGGTCAAACCAGGCTGCATCCGCCACCGCGCCGCTGAGCAGGCTTTCCAGATCGCTGGCCTGCTCCCCCACGAGACGGGCCACACCCACATCCACGCCTTCTGGACGTTCGGTGTTTTCACGCAGCACCAGGATGGGCTTGCCCAGAGAGGCCGCCTCTTCCTGAATG
>DMMK01000612.1 GCA_003453085.1 Verrucomicrobiales bacterium | reverse complement strand
CGCGTGAACGTCATCGTGGGAAATGCCTGTGTGCTGGGCAATTCCTGCGAGTTCAAGAACTGTGTCATTTTCGACCACTGTGAGGTGCCTCATTACAACTATGTGGGGGATTCCATCCTGGGCTACAAGGCCCACCTGGGGGCCGGCGTGGTGCTTTCCAATGTCCGGTTGGACCGGGGTGAAGTGACCATTGCCGACTCAAAAAAGGCGATCCCGACAGGGCTGCGCAAATTTGGCGCGATCATTGGGGATCACGCTGAGATTGGCTGCAACAGCGTCATCAATCCCGGCAGCCTGATCGGCCGCCGGAGCATTGTTTATCCTTTGAGCAGCTTTACGGGCATCCTGCCCAGCGACAGCATCCTGAAGACCCGCCAGCAGCAGATCGTGGTGAAGCGCACGGTCTGAGCGGCCCCAGTTGCCGGGAAAAGACGGTACATAGGGCCGGAAGCGCCACCTTTTTGGCGTTCCTTTTCCCTTCGCTGGTGAAAATCACTGTCCAAGGACGTTCCTAGGCTGCCTTCTTTCTTGCTCATTGAGCCCGTCCCTTTAATCTGCCGTCCCAGCTATGCCCAAATTCTTTCGCATTCTTCTTTGGATCGCCATCTCTGCGCTCGGTGCAGGTTCGGTGGCTTTTTCGGCCTTTCATAAAGGTGAGACGATCAATGCCCTGTGGATTGTGGTGGCCGGGCTGTGTTCCTTTGCTGTGGCCTACCGCTTTTACAGCAAGTGGCTGATTACGAAGGTGCTGATGCTGGATGACGAACGCTCAACACCTGCCCATACCAAAAAGGACGGCAAAGACTTTGTGCCGACAAACAAGTGGGTCGTTTTCGGTCACCACTTTGCGGCCATTGCGGGTCCTGGACCGCTGGTCGGCCCGGTGCTGGCGGCGCAGTTTGGTTACCTGCCAGGCATGCTGTGGATTCTTATCGGTGCCACGCTGGGCGGCGGGGTGCATGATGCCATTGTGATGTTTGCCTCCATTCGCCGCGGTGGAAAATCCGTCGGGCAGATGCTGAAGGAAGAGGTGAACCCTCTCGTCGGTTTTGTGGCCATGATTTCTGTGCTGGCCATTATGACCATCCTGCTCGCTGTGCTTGGGTTGGTCGTGGTGAAGGCTCTGGCAGAGAGCCCGTGGGGCCTGTTCACCATCGCCATGACCATCCCGCTGGCGTTCTGTATGGGCGTGGGGCACACCATTTTTAAGATCAGTGTCAAAGCCGTGACGATTTTTGGCATCGTGGGGCTGCTGGTTGGCGTTTGGGCGGGTAGCAAACTCGGCGCCTGGGGCATTGAGCACTACTTTGAGCAGCGCGGCGAATGGATGGCCTGGGCGATCATGATTTATGGTTTCGCTGCCTCCGTGTTGCCGGTCTGGATGCTTTTGGCACCTCGTGATTACCTAAGCACCTTCATGAAAATCGGCACGGTGGCGGTGCTGGCGATTGCGGTCATCTTTGTCGCACCGGAGCTGCACATGCCGAAGATCACGAAGTTCATTGATGGCACCGGGCCTGTGTTCCTTGGCGCGGTGTTTCCTTTTGTGTTCATCACCATCGCCTGCGGGGCCATCTCCGGTTTCCATGCGCTGATCTCCAGCGGTACCACACCGAAGTTGCTGGACCGTGAAGGCAGCATCCGCAGCGTGGCCTATGGAGCCATGGTTACGGAGATGCTGGTGGCCCTGATGGCGTTGGTCGCCGCCTGTGCGCTGCAGCCGGGCGAATATTTCGCCATCAATGCGGGCATCAACAAAACCATGCCGCCTGAGCAGGTGGTGGCCACGATCAGTGCGCTGGAAAATGGGGCCTATCCTGTGACGGTAGCGGGCATGAACCAGTTGGCGACGGACATTGGTGAAAAGACCATGTTTGGCCGCGCCGGTGGTGCACCGACCTTTGCGGTGGGCATGGCCCAGCTCTTTGCCCGTGCTTTTGGCGCTCAGTGGATGGCCTTCTGGTATCACTTCGCCATCATGTTTGAGGCGCTCTTCATTCTCACGACGATTGATGCCGGAACTCGTGTAGGACGCTTCATTCTCCAGGATTTCATGGGCAACATCTGGAAGCCGCTCGGCAATACGAAGAGTCTGCCAGCCAACGTCTTTGCCAGTGCCATGCTGGTGGCCATGTGGGGTTACTTCCTCTATCAGGGGGTGGTCGATCCCCTCGGCGGCATCAACACCCTTTGGCCTTTGTTTGGCATCGCGAACCAGCTTCTGGCAGTGATCGCCTTCTGTCTGGGGACGACCATTTTGATCAAGATGGGCAAGGCTCGATACATCGCAGTGACTTTGGCTCCGCTGGCGCTGCTCATCACGGCCACGTTCACGGCAGGTTACATCAAGTTGTTCGACAAGAATCCGAGCATGGGCTTCCTCGCCCAAGTGGACCTGTATGCGGGTAAGATCGCGGCAGGTGGCACTGCCAAAGAGCTGTCCGACTGGGGGCACCTGAAGTTCAACGGTCTGGTGGATGCCTGGGTGACCGGCTTCTTCCTGGTGGCAGTGGCGATCATCTTCTTTGGCTGTCTGGTGGAGTGGATCAAGTTGCTTAGCGGGGCCAAACGCCCGGTTCTGCATGAAGATCCCTACATCCCGGCTTCCAGTGAGGCTGCCTGAGCCAGACGGAAAAAGGCGGCGTGAAAGGTATTGCGCCGCGCCGCCTGAGCATTCTCCTTGCTGCTATGCGCTGCCCTGCCTGCCGACATCTTGCCCTGGAGCATGACCAGGCCTGCACGCAGTGCGGATTTTCGCTGGATGCACTGGCGCAGTCCATGGGCATCCCGCCGATGTTGAGCGGGCCGGTGGCGGATGTGGCCAAGGTTTTGTCTAAGGGGAGGCGGCGTTCAGTCCAGCGTGCGGTGCATGCCCTTCACCAGCGGTTTCCACAGGTCAGCTTTGCCTCGGTCTTGGCAGATCTTTCGCCTGAAGTCCCTTTGGCCTTGCATGCCTTTTGGCTGTTCAACAAAGGCAGCCTGTTCAGCGCCGTTGAACGAGGGGGAGACAACCGGGGTGTCCTGTTTCTGGTGGATGTGCCCCGGAACCGGGCGGTGGCCATGATTGGTTATGGGTTGGAACCCTTTGTGAATGAGACGATTTTGGAGGTGTGCCTGAATGCCGCCTCAGGGTCGCTGGCCAAAGAGGATTTTGCGGCATCGATTGAGTCCTTCATTCGTGAACTGGAGCGGCAGCTCACAACAGTTGTGCAGCAGTTGCCCCGGGCTTTGGGTTATGCAGAGGATAACCTTTGGGTGGATTCATCCCTGGGCGGAGATGTCGCACCTGGATTGCAGACGCTGGGCGGGCCGGATGATTTGTATTGAGCCTCAGGCTGCCAAATACCCATGAAAAAACCCGGCCCGTTTGACGGAGCCGGGTTTGGCGGATGAACGGTTTTAGAATTGGAAACGCAGCCCCAGCATCACTCGGTGATGGTCAGCCATGGAGGTGCCACTCTGGGTGAAAAGGAAGGACTGGTAGCCGAGGTTGATCTGCGTTCTGGCATTGAGCGCATAGGCCAGATTCAGACCGAGCATGTGCTGATTAAACTTGGTGGCGGTGTTGCCGAAAGTGTTGCTGATATCCGTTTCGAAACGGACATAGGAATAACCGAAGCCGGCGGTAAGCCTGGAGGTGATCTGTTGGGCGAGATGCAGGTCCAGCCCGAAGCTGGTGAACCGACCGGAATTGAAGCTGGCCGACTGGTCGCTATGTTCCACAAAACCGCTGGCGGTAATGCGTCCGCCTTTCCAAGTATCGGCGGTGAGGCCGTAATTCACGTAGTGGGAGCTGGTGAAGTTGGACCCGAAATCAAGGTTGGACTCGTAACCGACCGCCAGTTCGTGACTGAAGCGGTCGCTAAGACGCTGGCTGAAGCTGATTGAGTAGTAGGGCTCGCTGAGATCCGATGAATCATTGGGGATCACGAAGAATGGCGGGATGAAGGCGAAGAA
>DMMK01000374.1 GCA_003453085.1 Verrucomicrobiales bacterium | reverse complement strand
GGCGGCGGGTGCGGTAAAGACGACCGGGAGTGACTCCCCTTGGGGGTGGGAGGCACGCAGCGTTGCGTTCGTTGTGGGAATTTCCGGATCCCCTGAAAACGATTCGTCCGTGTTTTTTCCGGGTTCAAAGCGCAGGCTGACTTTGCCAGCCAGCTTGCCTCCTTCCAGATTGGCAAAGCCGCCGTAGTCCCAGCCAAAACCGAGAATGATGAAGGGGCCACCGTTGATCTTTTCAACCTCCTCAAGGGACATGCCCAGCTTCAGCCCGTTTTCAAATTTCCACGCCTTGCCGATGATGCGGATGTCCCAAACCTCTTTTTCGTCACCTTCGGGGTTGAAGAGGATCTCCAGTTCCTTCTCTGTGCCTTCGAAGAGTTTGGCACCAGGGAGTGTTTCACCCTCACCCACTTCGATGTCTGCGGCCTTCACCTTTCCGCCGCCAAGAAGCGTTTTCAGCCCAAACAGGGTCATGCCTTTTTCGATGGGGCCCACGCGCTCGCCAATGACGATGGTGGTATCATCCGGCGAAATCTCGGCTGCCGGGAGGACAGCGACGGTGAGCAGAAGCAGACAGAGGGAAAGAAGCGCACGCATGGGTACAATATGCTAATACAACCCCTGCCGGGTCAATCTGTAACACGGGCAGTCCCGGCTCCTATATTTAAGTGTCTTTTTCTACGGCCCGGCACTCCCCTGGATGGACACAGGGACAAGTCGGCATTAATTCTGAAGGCATGACCCAGGAAGCCGATGCCAACCTCCTCGAAGACGTGCGCGAGCGTGCACCCTACGATGCCGCCGACCTTCTAGAAACGCTGCCAGCGCTGGATGGGGTGCGGGTGCTGGAGGCGCTGAACCCGATGGTGGCCCAGCAGGTGCTGCATGAGATGACGGACGAACATCGCTGCGCCATCATCGCAGCGGCCCCGATCGAAAAAGCCCATCAGTGGATGCGCAACCGCGAGTATCCGGAGGACTCGGTGGGCTGGCTGATGGAGCCGCCGGTGGCCGTCTTCCGCCCGTCCATGACGGTGAAGGGCACCATCGAGGCGCTGCGCAAACTGACCAAACGCGCATTCATCACTTATGGTTATGTCACGGATGATGCCAACCGACTGCTGGGGGTGCTGGTCTTTCGCGACTTGATGTTAGGCAAGCCGGAAGCGCTGCTTTCGGAGGTGATGTACACCAGCATCTTCGCCCTGCGCCCTGAGATGGAGCTGACCGAGGCGATGAAGCAGACGGTGAACCGCCACCTGCCAGTTTACCCCGTCTGCGATGCTGAAGGCCGCTTGCTGGGCCTGGTACGGGGACAAAACTTGTTTGAAGCCCGTGCCATCGAGATCAGTGCCCAGGCAGGAACCATGATGGGGGTGAATGATGAGGAGCGCCTGAGCACGCCCCTCTGGCGCAGCCTGCGCTTCCGCCACCCGTGGCTGCAGGTGAATCTCGTCACCGCCTTTCTCGCGGCGGGCGTGGTAGGGTACTTTGAGCCGACTCTGGATCGCCTCGTCCTGCTGGCCGCCTTTCTCCCGGTGCTGGCGGGTCAGTCTGGCAATACTGGCTGTCAGGCGCTGGCCGTGGCATTGCGCGGCATGACCTTGGGAGATCTGAAGGCAGGCGATGAACGACGACTGGTGATGAAAGAAGGAACGCTGGGCCTGCTGAATGGTGCCCTCGTGGGCCTGACGGCGGGCATCGGCATGTTTCTTTACGCGAGCAGTCAAGAAAACCCAAAGGCGGTGATGCTGGGCATCGTCGTCCTCCTTTCCATGGTAGCCAGTTGTGTGGTCAGTGGTCTGTGTGGGGCACTCATTCCTCTGACACTGCGGAAGCTGGGGGCAGATCCCGCCACGGCCTCCAGCATCTTCCTCACCACGGCCACGGATGTGGTGAGCATGGGGGTGTTCCTGGGATTGGCGACGTGGCTAGTGTGATGGGTGGAAGAGTTGTGTTTTTGGTTAGGCTGGGGTGTAGGAGCTTCGAGACCACTGCCCGCACAGCAACTGTGGGCTACTTTTGAGCACAAAAAAGCCCGGTGGGTTCACCGGGCCTGATTAAATTTAGAACTGGCTTGCAAACTTAGACGGCCGTGGTCGTCGTGGCGGTCTCGGTGCTGCCGGACTTGCTGTGGCTGCTGCCATTTTCAGGCAGGGCAGCATTGCCATTGGCCCCTGGGCCGATGAGCTTGCGGAAGATCTTTTGGGGGAAAGACATGCCTTTTTCCTCAGTCTCCATCTGCGAGAGTGCCTGAGATTTGGCCATTTCCCATGCAGGGGCAAAGCCGGGGGCATTGATGAGCATGTGCTTTTCCGCACGGGCCAGCACTTCCAGTTCGCGCTGCAGCTTGTTGTCTGGGCGCTCGTTCAGGCGGTTCACCTGGATGCGCAGGTGCTCATTTTCCTGGGCCAAGCGGGCACGCTCCTTGTTGGTATCCTGGAGTTGTTTGGCATCCAGTTCCAGCTTGTCGCTGAGGTGGGACTTGTAGCGTTTGAACTCGCCTTTGGTCTTCCAGTGGCTGAAGTAGGCCATGACCAAAAAGATGGCGCCGAGGGCAAAGCCCATGCCAAAGGTGTTCAGGGGACTTTCGAAAATTTCGAGCATAACAGGGTTGGGGGTTCAGGAAGGATAGACGAAACCGACGGTTTGTCGTTCAGATTATTATTCGTCTCTCCTTCCCACTATACGTGCATCCGTCTCAAGCATTCAGCTCCGCCACGGCTGCGTCCAGCGTCGCGATGTCCTTGATGGAGATGACTTTAACGGTTTTATCAATCT
>DMMK01000352.1 GCA_003453085.1 Verrucomicrobiales bacterium | reverse complement strand
TACTCCTCCATCTTCATCGCCAGCCCGCTGGTCCTGTGGTATGCGAAGAAGAGCGGCACCAGCCTCAAGCGCCAGGTTCTGGACGCACAGATCGAAGCCGAAAAAGCCCAGGCTGCCATCGCTGCAGCCAAGGCCCAGGCCTAATCTGCCGGAGAATCCTTCCACGGGTGAGGTCGCAAGACCTCACCCGTTTTTTTTATGCCTCTCAGTCCCAGACAGGGTTTCTTCTCATGAAGAGTTGCGGACTTGAGTTGATGAACCCGATTCTCTGTGTCTAGTATTGAAGATGCATGAGACTGACATTGGGATCACCGGATTGTCTGCCTGTGATCTCCCTGTTCCTCATCATCGATCTTGCCTGACTGAATGAAGCTCTTTGGAACATCTTCCCCTCGTGTTCCCGGCTAGTTGGCCACTTGGGGCTTCCATCACCAGGTCTCCGGCCGCTCCGGAGAATCCAATGTCCGAACATAAACCGTCAAACAATTGGTCTCTGGCCCTCGTGGCCCTGGGAGTCGTCTTTGGGGACATCGGTACCAGCCCGCTCTACGCGTTGAGGGAGTGTCTGGACCATGCGGATTACAACCCTGCAATCCATGGCGTGGAGATGGTCTATGGCCCGATCTCCCTCATGTTTTGGTCCCTCACCATCATGGTGGCGGTGAAGTACCTGAGCCTGCTGAGTTATGCGACGGCCCAGGGAGAAGGCGGCATGTTTGCCCTGCTGTCCCTGCTCCGTTCCAAGAAAGAGGCCCTGTCTCCCAAGAGCATGGGGTTCGTCCTTCTGGTGGTGCTGTTCGGAGCCTCGCTGCTGTATGGCGATGGCATGATCACCCCGGCCATCTCAGTGCTTTCCGCCGTGGAGGGTCTGAAGCAGATCAACCCCGGTTTTTCCCAGTGGGTGGTGCCGATTGCCGTCACCATCCTGATGGGCCTTTTTGTTGTTCAGAAGCAGGGTACCGATAAGATCGGGGTGGCTTTTGGCCCCATCATGATTGTCTGGTTTTTTGCCCTGGGGGGTCTCGGCCTTTACCGTTTCCTTGAGCATCCGGAAGTCATCCAGGCACTCTCCCCTCACTGGGGTGTGATGTACCTCATTCATCACGGTTACCATGGCGTCGTCATTATGGGCATGGTTCTGCTGGCCGTCACCGGCTGTGAGGCGCTGTATGCAGACATCGGCCATTTTGGTCACAAGCCGCTCCAGCAGTCCTGGTTCCTACTCGTCTGGCCGGCGCTGACCCTGAACTACCTCGGACAGGGTGCCTTGGTGGTAAACGACCCCGCCGCGCTGGAGCATCCCTTCTTCCATTTGGTGCCCCAGAATCTGCTGGTGCCAATGATCATCCTGGCCACTGCCGCCACCATCATCGCTTCCCAGGCCATGATCACCGGGGTATTTTCCCTCACCCAGCAGGCCGTGCAGCTTGGCTACCTGCCGCGTCTGAAGATCGTCCACACTAATCCGGATGTTCGCGGCCAGATCTACATGCCGCAGGTGAATTTCCTCCTCATGGTGGCCTGTATCGCCCTGGTCATCGGGTTCAAAACCTCCAGTGCTCTGGCCTCCGCCTACGGTCTTTCAGTATCCCTGGAGATGCTGCTGACGAGCATCCTGTTCTTCTTTGTGGCAAGGCGCATCTGGGACTGGCCCTTCTGGAAGGCCTTCATTCCCGTGCTCATTTTCATGATCATTGAATTCGGTTATGTTGCCGGAAGCCTCGTGAAGTTCATGCAGGGGGCCTGGTTCCCGCTCGTCGTCGCGGCGGGCATCTGGATCATCATGAAGACCTGGATGGACGGCCGAGCCGTGCTTTTCCAGGCCATGCAGCGCGGGCGGCTGCCCGTCCAGCACCTGGTCGAGGAGATCCAAAAGGACCGCATCATCCGGGTTCCCGGCACCGCTGTCTTCATGTCCGCCAGCGCAGATGGCCTGCCGCTGGCCCTGCTGCACCATCTCAAGCATAACAAGGCACTGCATAAACAGGTGGTGCTCCTGACCGTGAAATTTGAAGATGTGCCACACATCCGCGACCAGACCCGTCACCAGATCGAGCAGCATTGCGACGAGTTTTACCGCGTGGTGCTGCGCTATGGCTTTGCTGAGTCGCCGCAGGTGTTTGATGACCTTTGCCAGGCCCTCAGCGAGAAGACCAAGCTGAAGCGCGCAGGCATCACCTTTTACCAAAGCCGCGAGATCCTGCTGACCAACGGCCCTGGCAAAATGGCCCGCTGGCGGAAGCGCCTCTTTGTCACCCTCAGCCGCTTGTCACGCCCGGCCACCGGCTACTTTGACCTCCCGCCGCGTCAGGTCTGCGAACTGGGCATCCAGCTCGAAGTGTAACGGCACATCCCTTTCCCCCGTCTGACATGTCCGAAAAAGAGCTGCTCGAAAAGCTTCAGAAGATCGAGCGTTTGCACTCGGGTGCCGCTACGGTGGGTGAAAAGGAGGCTGCTGCGGATGCCATGGAGCGCATCCGCAAACGCCTGCGTGAGGCCAGTCGCAAGGCGGCGGCCATCGAGTACAAGTTCACCCTCACGGACGACTGGTCGAAGAAGCTCTTCATCGCCCTGCTGCGCCGTTACTCGTTGAAGCCGTACCGCTACGCGCGCCAAAGACGCACCACCGTGATGGTCCGGGTGCCGCCCAGCTTTGTGGATGAGACCCTTTGGCCGGAGTTCATGGAACTCAGCTCTGTCCTGAAAAGCTACCTGGACGACATTACGGCCAGAGTCATCCACCGCTCCATCCATGAGGATGATGCGGATGCGGACATACTGGAGTCGGAGTGGTTGGCCTGATCTGAATCCTTGCCTTGCTCAGTAAATGAACGTGAATGCGGTTTTGTATTTCCAAACGGCGAATCTAAAGCTTTTCTTGATACATCCCCCCACCTGTCAGTCATGCGTCAAAAAACATCGGACCTTCGCCAGCTCTTTGCCTCCACTGTCCTGAATGTTCGTCGCGGCAGTGCCACCTCGCGCACCACGTTGGCCCGCACTCTGGGACTCTCCGCCTCCACCGTCGGGCTGTATGTGGACCAGCTCATCTCGACCGGCCACCTCAGTGAGTCCGGGTTGGAGCACGGTTTCATGGGCCGGCCCAAGCGGAGGCTGATGGTACGACGGGACCCGGGTTGGTTTGCCGGGGTGGAGTTCAATGCGGACCGCGTGCAGGTCACCGGCCTGGATTTTTCTGGCCAGATTCTTTTGGGGGAAAGAGTGCATCTGCCGGCCAACCCTTCTGCCGCCGAAGTGGAGGCGATCATCCTCCTGGGTTTGGGCCAGTTGCAGCGGCAGCAGCCCACACCCTTGCTGGGCATTGGCGTGGGGGCTCCTGGCCTGGTGAATTCTGCTGAGGGCATCTCCCTTCGCTATGCCTTTGTGCGGGGCTGGGAAAATGTGCCGCTGAAGAGCCTGCTGGAGGGCCGGTTCAAGGTGCCCGTCCATGTGGAAAACAACCTGCGCTCCATTGCCCTAGCCGAGCGGTGGTTTGGCGAACATCGGGACGAGACGGACTATGTCATCGTGGGACCGCGCAGCGGCTTTGCCATCGCCAGCGTGCAGGCCGGGGAGCTGGTGCAAGGGGCGCATCATGCCTCTGGAGAGATCGGCCTCTGGCCCTGGCCTCTGGGAGGTGAAAGTCCCCGCCGGGAGCTGCACCACTGGCTGAGTGCGCCGATGAGCTATCGCCGACTGGCGGGCCTGGGAGAAACGGCCCCGGTGCCTGAAGACCTGCACACGGCCATGGCCAGTCTGGCCAATGACCGATCCACCCAGTGGGATGCGGTGGTGGCAGACTTCGCTCGGGTGCTGGGCTGTGTGCAACTGCTGCTGGATCCCAAGATCTGCCTGCTGCACGGGCCGCTCACGGCCCTGGGAGACCGCTTTTGTGAAGCCGTGATGGAGGCCTCGCTCCACGTGGCCCCTGCGCTGCGGGATGTACCGCTGAAGCTGGTGCGCTCATGCCTGGGCGATGATGCCGGTGCGCTCGGGGCGGCCAGCCAAGCCATGGAGACATGGCTGCCAGCCCTCTGAGGCAGGCTTACTTGCCCAGCAGTCCTCCGCCGATTCCCTCCAGCAGCTTGACCCCAGTTTCCACGGCCTTGCCGGTCGCGTCTGTGGCCCCGCGGATCACTTCGTTGGGCAGTGCCCCGGCCTCCTTGCCCAGCACGGGGGTCAGCAGCAGTTGGCTGCCTTGGTTGACAACTTGGCCGGGGGCATCCAGCAGCGCCTTGCCTGCGCCTGCGGCCAGCCGTGCGCTCAGATCCTCACGTGGGGCCTGCATCGTGCCGGTGATGCGCAGGGGCGTCCACAGCATGCCCGCAGGGCCGGTGGGGTGGGTGGCGGTGAAGACATGCTGCTGGGCACCGGGGATCCACTTGAGTGTTTCCGGGGTCACGCCTAACAAGAAGTTACCCTCGATCTGCTCGCCCTGCACGGTCAGGCTGCCGTCCAGGTGCAGCAGTCCATTGGACTGGACGATGATCTTTTCAAAGATGCGGCGTTTGCCTTCGACGGTGACGTCCGAACTGGCGACATCCAGCACTAGGCGTTTGAAGCGCTCCACCCCCGTG
>DMMK01000074.1 GCA_003453085.1 Verrucomicrobiales bacterium | reverse complement strand
TCTCCTTCTTTCTCTTTCGCTGGTCGCGCCTGCCGAGACCCCCGTGAAATCGGCCCCCATCCAGGCCGCCTTGCAGCCTTTCATGGATCAATCGCAGCTCTCTGGAGCAGTGACGCTTGTGGCGCAGGAGGGGAAAATCCTCAGCTTTGAGGCCACTGGTTTGCAGGATCTGGAAAGCCACAGGCCGATGGCAAAAGACAGCCTGTTTTGGATCGCCTCCATGACCAAGTCCATCAACGCGACTGCCGTCATGATTCTAGTGGAAGAGGGCAAGCTGTCGCTGGATGAACCTGCCGCCAAATGGCTGCCTGCCCTGGGTGAAGCCAAGCTGGCCGATGGCACGGCCCCGGTGAAACCCATCACCCTGCGGCACCTCCTGAGCCACACGGCAGGCATTGCCTTCCCACCGCGCAAGGCGACGGATGGAGCCTCGTCCCTGAAGGCTTATGTGAATGAGCTTTTGAAAGCTCCCTTGGCCTTTCAGCCCGGCAGCGACTACGAGTACGGCTTTGGCCCCACTGTCAGCGGGCGCATTGTCGAGATCGCCTCAGGCATGGGTTACGCCGACTTTCTGCGCACGCGTATCTTTGAGCCCCTGGGTATGAAGGACACCGGCTTTTATCCAGATGACACTCTGCGCGCCCGCATTCCCGGCACCTACACGATGAATGAGGACACGCATGAGTTGCAGCGCGCCTACAATCCCTTTGTCACCAGCGATGCTGAAGTCCGCCGCACGCCAGAGCCCGGTGGCGGCCTGTTTTCCACGGCTGCGGATATGGGCCGCTTTTATGCCCTGATCGCCGCCGGAGGTGAGCTGGATGGAGTGCGCCTGCTTTCCGCCAAATCCATCCAGGAAATGACCACGCCGACTTCAGCCGGAGGTCGTCCCCTGCCCTACGCCTTTGGCTGGCAGGTGAATCGCCAGGATCAGCGCGTGTGCGGGGCCATGCCGGTAGGCAGCTTTGGCCACGGCGGTGCCTTCGCCACCAATGGCTGGGTGGATGCGGAGCGCCAGATCGTCACCGTTTTCCTGGTGCAAAACGTCCTGGTGCCCGACAGCGGCAAACCCCGCGATGCCTTCCAGCGGATCGTCATGGAAGCCGCCGGTGTGGAGGTCAAACCGCCGGCGAAGAAGAAGGCGGCGAAGTGATCTTCCGGTCACCTTTCATTTGCAGGTAAAGTCCCAGGGCCAGCAGGACCACATCGCGAACGATGAGTTCCACGTAGTTGCTGCTGGCTTCGCTGCTGCCGAAGCAGCCGCACTGGATATCAATGCCTCGATACCAGGAGATGCCGATGGCCACCAGAAATGCCAGCAAGCTGGCATTCAAGACCAACAGACCGCCTTTGCGCAAGACACCTGTGATCACCGCCAAGCCGGAGAAGATCTCGAGCCAAGGCAAGAACATGGCCAGCCAGGCCGCATACGGATCTGGCAACAGATCAAAGCTACGCACGTCCATCACAAACAGACCTGGGTCCCAAGCCTTCACGGCCCCAGCATACACGAAGACGCCGCCGAAGAGGAGATGGAGGAGGAGTTTGAAAAACTTCATGCTCAGAATGATACGCAGGTCCCGTTCAGCGCACTGAAACTTCTCTCTCAAATGACAATGCGGCCCGATTCAAAACCTCACTCTTCCTCCGGCAGCAGCAGTGCGATGGCGGCGGCGGGGATGAAGAGCAAGCCGGCATAGTAGAGCGCGAGGCGATAGTCCCCCACCGGGACGTAGAGCTTGAACATCACCGTGCCTGCGGCAGCCACGATGCGGCCAATGTTATAGCAGAAACCCGCCCCGGTGGTGCGCAGAAGCGTGGGGAAGAGCGGTGGCAGGCACATGGTGAAGAGGCCGAAGACGCCCTGGCACAAACCAATGACGGCATACCACCAAAGCATCTGCTGGTGCGTCCACGTCTGCGAAAAGGCCACCAGCATGCATAGCCCGTAGGCCAGCAGCATCAGCGTGATGGCGCGGCGATAGCCCATGATCTTGGCCGCGGCTCCCGCCACGTAATTGCCGATGATGGAGCCGATCATGATGTACATCAGCGCCACCACCACAGCATTCGTTTGCTCAGGCCCGGTGAGATTTTTCACCTCGGGCAGGGCGCGGATAAGGCTCTGCTGCCAGAACATGAAGGCCCAGTGCGCCGTGAGGGAAACCGCACAAATGATCATCACGCGCCACGTCGTCCCGGCCACCTGCTTGCCAAAAAGCTCTCCAATGCGCGGCGGTTTGGTCCCCTTGCGGGCCTCCTCCCACTCCTCCGTTTCAGGCACCGCCTTGCGGATCCACAGCGTGAGCAGTGCGGGAAGAATGCCGACCAGGAAGATGGTGCGATGGCTTTCATCATCCTTCAGCAGCCACCCGGCCAAACAGGCCAGCAGCACGCCCATATTGACGGCCGTTTGCAGCGTGGCCGCAATCCAGGGCCGCCATTTCTTTGGCCAAGTTTCAGACAGCAGGGAGGCTCCCACGGCCCACTCACCGCCGATACCCAGGGCGGACAGGAAACGGCAGATCAGCAGGTGCCACCACTCGGTGCAGAAATAGGAGAGGCCGGTAAAACCCGCGTAAAAAAGAATGGTCAGCACCAGCGTGCGGCTGCGGCCCAGGCGATCACCAATCCAGCCGAAAACCCCGCCGCCTAGAGCCCAGCCAACGAGGAAGGCGGCCTGGATGATAGAGGCCTTGGTATCCACTTCACCCGAGGGGGCCGCGATGCCATCCTTCATCAGCAGGGCCGCGACAAAGGGCGTGGCCACCAGCGTGTAGATGTGCATGTCCAGGCCATCGAAAAGCCAGCCTAACCAAGCGGCTAACCCCGACTTCTTTTGGTGGGACGATAAATCCCGGAGGCGGGTGATTTCTTGGGGCGCGGCAGGCTGACTCATGAATTGGGGCGCGAGCTTTTAACATTTAGCCCCCCATGGCAAGTCTTATGGCAGAATTACCAAAAACCCCACTGGCGGGTCTGGCATACGTAAAGCCCCAGGGCCAAATTTCCCACCGCGTGCATGAAAACACAGGCCCCCAGGCTTTTCGTCCGCACAGCCACGAAATACATCAACGAACCCCAGACAAAAGCCCCCAGGTAATCCACCGGATTGTGCGCCAGCATCACCAGCACTGTCACCACGCCAAAGACCCGCCAAGAGTGAAGCCCAAACGGCACCTGCTGCCAGTCACGCTCCCCTGCCCCGACGTAGCGCATGAGAAACCCACGCCAGAAGATCTCTTCGATCAACGGCACCACCACGACCATGCGGACAAAGCGCATGCCGATGGAGGCCCATTGCCACGCTGGCCAGGCACTGAGCACTTCAGGATTAAAACCCTCTTTCCTTTCAGCCAAACCCAACCACTCGGCCCAGCCAGGCAATTGGGTGCCTGAAGCCACAAGCCGCTCATACAACCATGCTGGCGCGACCCACATAGCAATGCCGACAAGGCCTAGCACTGCGGCCACCCCAAGTCCACGCCACGGTGCCAGCCGATAATGACGCGCAAAAAAGATGAGCATGGCCCCCGTCAAAAAGGTCTGCACGGGATAAAGCCAGTGCTCGGGTGCCTGCCGATACCAGGGCAGCTCGGGGTTCTCGATGCGAAACCAGCCCGGGACACTGTTTAACAACATAAAAACCGCCAGCGGCAGCACATGGGCCACCGTGGCGGATTCTCGAAGTCGTGTCAGATGGGCAAACATCGGCGGGAGGCATTCGCCCCAGCCACCGATGATGCAAGCGCGGTCTTCGCCGGAAGAGCCGCGCTTGGGAAGAAAGCAGACTACCTCCGCTTCTTCTTGCCACGGCCATGGAGGATGGCGCGGGCCTTGTCCTCTTCATCCAGAACCGTCGTATACTTGTAGCTGAAGCCTTCCAGCTTCTTGCGCTCGATCTTCTGGCTGATGAGGCGTTCGATGCTGGCCACATAAGGCAGCTCCTCGGCGCTGAACATGGTGAAGGCATCTCCCTCTTTCTGGGCACGGCCGGTGCGGCCAATGCGATGCACGTAATCTTCGGAGTTCTCCGGCACCATGTAGTTGATAACGTGGGTGACGCCGCTGACATCCAGACCGCGTGCAGCCAGATCCGTCGCCACGATGACTTCAAACTCACCATCACGGAAGCCTTTGAGAGCGCGTTCGCGTTCGCTCTGACGAATGTCGGAGTGCATGACAGCCACCTTGTAAGTGCCCTGTTCCTTCACTGCCGCATAGATCTGGTCGGCCTGCGCCTTCGTGCGGGTGAAGATCATGAGACTGTCAATGTGAGTCTGTTTCAGAATCGCCAGCAGCAGTTCCTGGCGCTGATCGCTCGCCACAGGATACATGTAATGGCTGACGGTCTCCGCAGGGGAGAAACGGATGCCGATCTCAATGCTCACCGGGTCCTTCAGGGCAAACTCCGCCAGCGTCTGGATCTGCGGCGGCATGGTGGCCGAGAAGAACAGGGTCTGACGCGACTTGGGTGTGCGCTCTACGATGCGGCGCACGTCTGGCAGGAAGCCCATGTCCAGCATGCGGTCCACTTCATCGAGGATCAGCACTTCCAGGTTGTTCAGATTGGCCGTGCCATCTTGCATGAAATCGAGCAAACGACCAGGAGTGGCCACAACCACATCCACGCCTTCCTGCAGACCTCTGCGCTGCTTTTCATAACCGACACCCCCGTGGACCAAAAGCACACGCAGGCCGGTATGTTTGCCGTATTTTTCAAACTGCTCCACCACCTGGGCGGCCAGTTCGCGGGTCGGCTCAAGCACCAAGCAGCGGAAGCCGCCAGGAGCGCCGAGGCGGGTCAGGGTAGGCAGGGCAAAAGCAGCCGTCTTGCCAGTCCCGGTCTGGGAAGCACCGACGACATCCTTGCCTTCAAGCACCACAGGAATCGCACGTTCCTGAATCTGGGTTGGCTTTTCATAACCCGTCTCACGAATGGCCGCGAGGACGGCATCGCTGAGGCCGAGGATCTGGAAAGCTTCTGGGAAAGGACCTTCCGGCACAGGAGGTGCAGGCGGAGGTGGCAGCGCGGCAAAGTTTTCGCGGGGCTTGGAGTCGCCAGCGTCGCGTTCGCGTGCAGGACGTTCACCACGGCGGGGGCGTTCGCCACCGCGTTCTGGACGGTCACCTCTTTCGGAGCGTTCACGGCGGGGAGGGCGATCGCCTTCAGGGCGGTCTGCGCGTGGCGGACGGTCTCCCTGGCCTTCAGGACGCTCGGCACGTGGCGGGCGCGGACCGCGCTCTTCACCACTGCGCTCAGGGCGTGGGCCCCTTTCACGACGAGGGCCATCGCGTTCGCGGCGGCGTTCACCCGTCTTGCCCTCAGGAGCTGGAGGCTCATGGGGAAACATCTTGGCAATGCGGTGAGGCTCGGCCTTTTCAGGTGCCTGCGGTTTCTTCTTTTTGTCGCCCAGCCCAATGGCTTTTTTGATGCCTGTCTTCAGGCGGCTCAGCAGGGACGCTTTTTTCTTGGGCTCGGAATGTCTCGTTTCGCTCACAATTTTTTTAGTTGGGGAGTCAGGATGGCTCTATCGGCCATGAAACTGCACAATGCAAATAAAGAGGGGTGATGCAGTGCACGGGCCGTGTAGTAAAAGGCGGTTTATTAATGTACCACCTTTTGGTGGAGCATAGCGGGTTCGAACCGCTGACCTCCTGCATGCCATGCAGGCGCTCTACCAACTGAGCTAATGCCCCGGAAAAGAAAACCGGCTCCCCTGGTTTGGGGAGCCGGAGCTTAGCGTTTGCGCTAATGATGGCAAGCTAATTTTGCTGTTTTTTTGAATTACTTTTTGCCGCTGCTGGCTGGCTTGGCCGGGGTCGCCGGAGTGGCCGCCTTTTTCTTGCCGTCATAGATTTTCGTAGCCTCAGAGATCTGGGCTGCGGTCATCTTGGCTTTCAGTTCGTCATGGTATTTGACGGCCAGTTCAGCCTTGTTGGAGGCGTCCATGGCCAGCTTGGCGTAGGCCAGTGCCTGAGGAAGGTTAGGCTCGTTCTTGGAAGTGCCCAGACCACGCTCATTGAGGCTGGCGAGGCGAAGCATCGCCATCGGTGCGCCCTGCTCGGCAGCATTGGTGTACATCTGTGCGGCAGCGGCTGGATCTGCACGGGTGCCCGCACCGATTTCATACATCTGTCCCAGAGCGATCTGGCTCAGGGCAAAGTTGGAACCAGCAGCGCGCTGATACCAGCCCATGGCGGCGACGAGATCCTGCTCAACACCCGTACCATTCTGGTAGTAGGTGGCCACGCGATGCTGGGCCTGAGGCAGGCCGGAATTGGCGGCGCGAAGTTGGAAGGTGAAGGCCTTTTCAGGATCCTTGTCCACCACGGTGCCGGTCTCATAATAAACACCCACGTTGAAGAAGGCTTCGGAAAGGCCGTTCTGGGCAGCCAGACGATAAAGGTCCAGAGCGCTCTTGGCATTCTGCTGCACCACGGAGACAGCCTTGTCGCCTTCACCTTCGTTGAGGCCTGCTTCGAAGTAGTTGCCGAGGCGGAAGAGGGCCTGGGCATCGTTGGCGTTGGCAGCCTTGGTGAAGTATTCCACGGCCTTTTTCAGGTCGCGGGTCTTGCCACCCAGACCGCTTTCATAGATCGCACCGAGGAGGCGATTAGCAGCGGCGAAACCAGTCGCTGCAGCGTCTTCAAACATTTTGAGAGCTGCTTCAGGGTCTTTCTTCACCAACTGCTTGCTGCCTTCGACGACAGGATCGCCATCAAAAAGGCGGGCTGCGTAGGTGCTCATGGCCACGGCATTTTTCTGCTCGGTGGCTTTGATGAGGTATTCCAGGGACTTGGCTTCATCCTTCGGCAGACCGTCCACGCCGGCTGCATAGAGCTGGCTGAGGCCCAGAGTGGCTTCGCCATCGCCTTCAGCGCTGCCTTTTTCCAGCAGGGCCTTGGCCTTGGCCACGCTCTTTTCCACACCGCCGATACCGGAGAGGTGGAGGTTGGCCAGAAGGCGACGTGCCACCTTGTTGTTGGCGGCTTCAGCTTCCTGGATGAGCTTCACGGCTTCGGCCAGACGCTCAGGATCCTGCTGGGCGGCCTGGAGGAGCACCTGGGCCAGTTCGGCCTTAGCGAGCACCTGACCGAGGGCGGCTGCCTTGCGGTACAGCTCGACGATCTCGTTGACGTTGCTGTTGCTCAGCACGCCCCAATGGGCGAGCGCATACAGAGCGTCTTTGTCACCGGCCTTGGCCAGTTCATTGACCTTGGCCAAAGCAGTATTGAAAGAGGCATTGACGTCGGGTCCTGAACCGGGCTTTTCAGAGGCGGCTTTCTGGTCGGCTTCAAGCTGTTTGAGGACGGCCTGGAAGGCGTCGCTAGGCTTGTCCATTTCGTCGGTATTGAGACCGGCGACGGCGACCATGGCGGCCAGTTTTACTTTAAGGGCTGTGAGTAACATATGGGGTTGGTTAAGAAGAACTCGGTTTTTGACCCGCCACAGCGGGAAGCGCTCATTTTTTCCGGTTTTACCCTGATAAATCAAGACTTTACCGCTCTTTTTAGAAAATTCCGCCCAGGAAAGCCTCTGGGAGTCCTACAAAGCGATCACGCTCACCTTTCTCTGCTGGCATTCCTGGCGCAGTTCCTCCAGGCCTAACAACAAGGTTTTCCCTGCTTCTACCGCGATCAGATCCACCCCAGCCTCCGCCGCCGTGCGGATGGTGTCCGGGCCGATCACTGGGACATCAAAGCGCATGTCCTGATTGGGTTTGGAGACTTTCACCATCGTGGCTCCGCCTTTGCCCATGGCCCCACCGCGCTTCACGGCCTCGTTAGTCCCCTCAAAGGCCTCCACCGCTAGCACGGTGCCGTTTTTTACTACCACGGTCTGGCCGATGTCCAGCCGGCTGCTCTCTTTGGCAATTGTGAAGCCATAGTC
>DMMK01000372.1 GCA_003453085.1 Verrucomicrobiales bacterium | reverse complement strand
CCAGCCAGCAGCAGCAAAGCCGCTGTATGTCCCTCAGTAACCGGAAAACTCACCGTCTTCCCAGCAGCCAGTCGCACGTCCCGGAGATTGATGGGGGAAAACGTCAATGCGGGCCCCGCCGTTCCAGCGTGCTGTCCGGCAATCACCCTCACAGTGCCAGCTCCTTCGGGAAGGCCCGCCTCCGGAATATCTTTTTGAAGCAAAGTTTGGTAGCGTGCGGGCGCATTTTTATCCTTTGCCCGCAGGTTCACCCAGAGCTGCACCATCTGCAGGGTGCCTCCACTGCGGGTAAATTCCTCCGAATGAAATTCTTCATGGATGATCCCCTTCCCGGCGGTCATCCACTGCACATCTCCGGGCCCGATCTTGCCCCCGCCCCCACTGGAATCGCGGTGCTCCAGCTCTCCCTGATAAGCGATGGTCACCGTTTCAAAACCTTTGTGCGGATGGGCGCCGACTCCGCGCTTTTCTTTGCCCGGCTTAAACTCATGGGGGGCGGCATAGTCCAGCAGCAGAAACGGGCTCAGTTCCTGGCCGAGACCGTTGTAATCAAAGACCGAGCGCACAGGAAAGCCATTGCCCACCCAGTGCATGGCGGAGCTGTGTTGAATGCGGTGAATAAGTTTCATAATAAGGGTTCGTTGGTGCTAGCAGGGGCGGATTTGTACGGTGTCCGTTTCCCTCGGGTATCTCAGATGAGGGTCAATCTTTGGCCCCCAGCAGTTCATTGAGATTCAGAGCCTTGGTAAACATGGCCAGGCTGCCATCCTGGTTTTTGGGCCACTCGGTCTCCGGCCGGTCCCAGTATAGCTCCACGCCGTTCTGGTCGGGATCCTGCAGGTAAAGGGCCTCGCTCACCCCATGATCCGCCGCCCCATTGAGAGGAATGCCAGCCTGCTGAAGCCGCCGCAGCCCGTCAGCCAAAGCTATGCGAGTGGGATACAGAATGGCCGTGTGATACAAGCCCGTGGTGCCAGGTGCTGGCGGGCTGCCACCACGACTCTCCCAGGTATTCAGGCCGATGTGGTGATGATACCCCCCTGCGGAAATGAAGGCAGCATCCCTGCCATATCTTTGCATGAGGGTGAACCCAAGCACACCGACGTAAAACTGGAGTGATCGCTCCAGGTCGGCCACTTTGAGATGCACATGGCCAATGCGGACGGTCGGAGGGAGGGGAGCTTGAGCAATCGTTTCCATGATTCAATGAGCCACGAGAGAACTTGAAAGATAATGCGGAAATCTTGGTCTCAGCATGCCTGCGGCAGTTGATCACATCGGCCGTGCTGGCACCCTTACTTCGCCGCAGCGGCAGCCGCCTGCACGGCATTGTAGCTGCTAAACAGACAGCGATAATTTGGCAGATGGTTGGAGAAGAGCGCCCCCAGCCCTTCCACATCGTTTCTCCAGTCGCGGTGCAGTTCACAGGCCAAGCCAAACCATGTCATGAGCTGGCAGCCCGCAGCCTGCATGCGCGCCCAGGCAGCGTCACGCGTAGTCTTGTTGAAAGTGCCTGAAGCATCCGTCACCACAAAGACCTCAAACCCTTCTTCACGGGCCGAAAGCGCCGGGAAGGCCACGCAGACTTCTGTCACAATGCCCGCGATGATGAGCTGCTTCTTGCCTGTAGCCTTCACGGCTTTGACGAAGTCTTCGTTATCCCAGGCATTGATGTTGCCAGGACGGGCGATGTAAGGGGCATCCGGGAACATCTCCTTGATCTCCGGCACCAGAGGACCATTGGGACCGTTTTCAAAGCTCGTGGTCAGAATGGTCGGCAACTTGAAATACTTCGCCGCATCCGCCAGGGCCAGGACGTTGTTTTTGAAGTCATCGGGAGAAAAATCATGCACCAGGTTGGTCAGGCCGGACTGGTGGTCCACAAGGAGCACGGCAGCGTCATTCTTATCGAGGCGATTGTAAGTGAAGGAGCTCATGATATTTTCTTTCTGGTTAGGCTTGGTTAGACAAGGAGTGTTCGTCGGCACGTATCCGGAACTGCCGGAGTGCTGCCATCATGACAAATCACGTCGCTCCTGCCAATGCTGCATCGCTTGGCTGAGCATGCATTTACGGTATGCCCCTCTCTCCAGGTTGCTTCCCACGTTCATCTGCCCGTAACATCAAGGTAAACGATCATGCTCCATGAACACAATCTTCAGTCCTTATAAAAGACCTCTTTGTTTAATCCTCCTGGCTCAAGCACCTCTACTTCATCACCTCAGTCAGCACCTTGCCATCCACATCTTTCATCTCGACTCCCAGCAAGCGGGCGGCGGTGGGAGCGACGTCCGTGTTGGAAATGAGATCCAGCACGACGCCCGCTTTGATGCCTGGACCCGCGATGACAAAGCTGGCGTCCATGAGAGGATTCGCCGGGGAGTAACCGTGGGCACCTTTGGGGCTGTCGGTCTTGGTGATCAGTTCTTCGCCGGCGACGTTGTTGCCAAAATAATAACCGTCCTTTGCCGAGAGGATGAGGTCAGGCATGCGGGGATCCTCAGCAGGCAGTTGCAGGCCGTATTTGGCGAAGTCCTTTTCTTCGATCACCTCCTCGACACCTTCCATGGCCCCAAGCTTGGGTGTGATGTCCGCAAGGATTTGCTTTTTGTTAGGCGTATCCAGGACGTAAATGTAGGCCACGCCCTGAGAGAAGCTCCAGACCTTGCGCTCGACGGGGCGCGAGCCCAGCGCCTTGATGTAGCCCGCCTGTTTCAGCAGCACGTTGGGCTGGATGATCTTGTTGTAGGTGATGAAGCCGTGATCGGCCGTGATGATGAAGGTGGTTTTCTCTTTCAGTCCCGCGTCTTCGACCGCCTTCACAATGTCGCGGATGTGGTTGTCGCTGTCCTGAATGGCGGCATAGGATTCAGGTGTTTTGCTGCCAGTGGCATGCTCAAAGGCGTCCACACTGACGAGGTGCAGAGCCAGGAAATTAGGCTTGTGCTTCTTGATGACGTGGACGGTCATCTGCTTATAAAGGTCATCCCGTGGGAACTTGCCGGCGTTGCCTGCCTTGCACCATTCCTCCTGGCGATCCACCGGGATGCCTGCGGCACGGCATTCCTCCAGCAGAGAGGGCGTGCCGTATTTGAAAAACAGTTCCTGGGTGCCCACATCGGGGACGGTCCAGGTAAGGGTCTTCGCATTGCGTGAAGCTGGCCAGATGATGCCTGCCGTGGTCAGCCCGGCCTGATGCGCCACATCATACACCGTGGGCACCTTGACGATTTCATCCTTGTCGAAAACAGGGTCCGGCAAATAAACAATTTCCTTCTGCGTGGCACGATCAAACACGCTGTTGCCGATAACCCCGTGCTTCCCTGGCTGCACACCCGTCACCAGAGTCGTGTGGTTAGGCCAGGTCACCGTTGGCAGGGAGGTTTTCATCCGCTTCGCCCTTGCACCTTCGGCGGCCAGTTTGCGGATGGTGGGCATCAGTGCCAGAGGATCTTCAAAGTAATAATGGGCGAGACCGTCCACACTGATGAGAATCACATGCTGATCCTTGGCTGCTTCGGCCGAGACGCGATGAAAAGCGGGCAGGATCGCGGCAATGGCGAGCAGGAAAAAGGTATGACGGAAGAACATGGAAGAAGGATCGGTGAAAGGCTCGTCAACGGACGATGAAATCGGACAGAAAATAAGACTTCCAAGAGGGAATCCTTTCAGCAGAACGGACCTTTGGCGCATGACCGCCAAGAAACAAAAAAACTGCCGGGCGAGATCCATCAGCCCCTTTTTCGTTCGGTCATTCAAAAGACTCCTGACATAGGGTTGTCAGTGATAGGGGCTAATTAAATGCATCGCCTCGATTGAGGCTCAAAATAACAGTCCTGACAACGCATCATGAAAACCGAACCTACCCACATCATCACCCTCTTCATCGAAACCATGAACGGCCAGGACAGCGCCGCCTTCCTCACCTGCTTCACGCCGGGAGCCATCGTACATGACGAAGGACACTCTCATCAGGGACACATGGAAATTCAGGCCTGGATTGAAAAAGCCTGGGCATCCTATCACCCCCACGTGGAACTTCGGGAAATCATCACGACCGGTCCCGATACGATGTTTGCAGGAGAGGTATCCGGCAGCTTCGATGGCAGCCCCATTGTACTTCGGCATCATCTCACCGTAGCAGACGGATTGATTGTGGAATTGCGGATTGCCCCCTGAAGCAGGTAGCCGGAGTGCCTGGGCTCTAGTTGCAAGGGGCGGTGGTTTCTCTATGTATCCAGGACGCTTCGTCGAGCGTTTCCAACCTCTGTCGTCTCATCATGAAAGCCATCAGCTATTACCAGCCTCTGCCCAGCAGCGATCCGCAAAGCCTCGTCGAGGTGAACGTCACTGTCCCCGTCCCTGGCCCCCGTGACCTGCTGGTGGAAGTGCGAGCCATCTCCGTGAATCCGGTGGATACCAAGATCCGCTCCGGGGGTGGCCCGGTGGCACCAGGACAGGCGCTCAAAATTCTGGGCTGGGGTGCCGCCGGCGTGGTGAAGCAGGTGGGCACAGAAGTCCGCCATTTTGCCCCTGGAGATGAAGTTTATTATGCCGGTGCTGTGGATCGCCCGGGCTCCTATGCCGAGTTGCAGTGTGTGGATGAACGGCTGGTGGGAAGAAAGCCCAAGACCCTCAGCTTTGTCCAGGCAGCCGCCCTGCCTTTGACCACCATCACAGCTTGGGAAATGATGTTTGATCGCATGCGCATTGATCCCGGCGACCACGGTGCCATTCTCATTGTTGGTGGTGCAGGCGGGGTGGGTTCCATCGCCATCCAGCTCGCCCGGCAACTGACCGGCCTAACCGTGATTGCTACCGCCTCCCGCCCTGAGACCCAGGACTGGTGCCGCCAGATGGGGGCTCATCATGTCATTGATCATGGCCAGCCCCTGGCTGCGCAGATCAAGGCCATCGTGTCGGAAGGAGTCACCCACGTACTGGCCCTGACGCGCACGGAGGATCACTACGATGAAATCATTGAAGCCATGGCCCCGCAGAGCGCGATCGCCCTG
>DMMK01000376.1 GCA_003453085.1 Verrucomicrobiales bacterium | reverse complement strand
GATCAGGTCCGGTCGCCGATTCTATCTTTCTCCGGGGGTTGTCGCCTGCTTAGGTCCAGGCTTTCCGTCTCCAAAAGGGAGCTGGAGCGTATTCATAGGGTTGGAACCGGGTGTTCAGGATGCGTTCTTAGCCCACCCTCCCTGCTTGCCAAGTCGCGCATCCTCTCCAAAGTAGTCGGCCCGACCGCCACGCCCCATTGCGACGCGGCGGTCTTTCTGTCATTCCCTTTCTGTTATGTTCGAGTGGATCATCAAAAAAATCATCGGCACCAAAAACCAGCGCACTGTGAAGCGCTTGCAACCGGTTGTGGCCGAGATCAACCGGATCGAAGCCCAGCTTCAAAACGAATCTGATGACGCCTTGCGCGAACGTTGCGCCAAATGGAAGGCCCAGTTCCGCGCGTTTCACACGCCCCATTTCCTGGGCGGGGTTTCGCTGCGCATTGCCGATGAAGAAACTGTCGAAGCCTGCCTGCGCCATGTGGAAGGTTATTTCACGGCGCTGAAGCCTCACTTTCCATCGTTGGATGGCAGCTACCTGGCGGAAAGCGCCTGGAACGGTGCCTCTATCGAAGACAAAAAGGCCCGCATTGACAAGGCCCGCGACGCTTGGAACGAGATCCAACCGAAGTTTGCCAACATCATCTCCAAGATTCTCAATGACATCCTGCCGGAAGTCTATGCGGTGGTGAAAAGCGCGGCCCGCCGTCTGGTCGGCCAGGAGCACATCGTCTGCGACACGCCGCTGAAATGGAACATGGTGCATTTTGATGTGCAGCTCATTGGCGGCATTGCCCTGCATCGTGGCATGATCGCCGAAATGGCCACCGGTGAGGGCAAGACCCTCGTCGGCACCCTGCCAGTCGCGCTGAATGCGCTGACGGGCCGTGGTGTGCATGTCATCACCGTCAATGATTACCTGGCCCGCCGTGACTCGGAGTGGATGGGTTACCTCTACAAGTTCCTCGGCCTCAGCGTGGGTTGCCTCCAAAACGACCAGCCGAGCCACATCCGCCGCGACCAGTACCAGTGCGACATCACCTACGGGGTGAACAGCGAGTTCGGCTTCGATTACCTGCGTGACAACGGCATGGCCTCCAGCAAGGAGCAGCAGGTGCAGCGCGGCCATTACTTCGCCATTGTGGACGAAGTGGACTCCGTGCTCATTGATGAAGCCCGCACGCCGCTCATCATCAGCGGCCCTGTGGCCGGAGCTGAGAGCACGCACCAGTATGAGCGCTACAAGCCTCTGGTTGAACAGTTGGTTAGACGTCAGAACACCCTTTGCAACAGTCTGGTCACCGAGGCCAAGGAAGATGCCAAGAAAGGCGAGCTGGATGTGGCAGGCCGCAAGCTGTACCAGTGCCGTCTAGGCCAGCCGAAGAACCGCGCGCTGATGCGCTGCATGGAAGATCCCGAGCTTCGCCGCGCCTTGGAGAAGGCTGAGCTGAAGATGTATGAGGACACCCAGAAGAAGGATCTCTTTGAACTGAAGGAAGGCCTGTACTTTTCCATCGAAGAAAAGAGCCACGATGCTGACCTCAGCGAAATGGGCCGCAATTTCCTGAGCCCTGACGAGCCGGACGCCTTCGTGCTGCCCGACCTCGCCACGCTGTATTCTGACATTGATGGCGATGCCTCCCTGACGGAAGCCCAGAAGCTGCAGAAGAAGAATGAGCTGCAGGACCGCCTCTCCCACCAGGGCCAGCGCATCCACCAGATCAGCCAGTTGCTGCGTGCCTACTGTCTCTATGAGAAGGACGTGGAATACGTCGTCGAAGAGAACAAGGTGGTCATCGTGGACGAGCAGACGGGCCGCAAGATGTCGGGCCGCCGCTGGAGCGATGGCCTGCATCAGGCCGTGGAAGCCAAGGAAGGTGTGCAGATTGATGCTGAGACGCAGACCCTGGCCACCATCACGATTCAGAACTACTTCCGCCTTTATGAAAAGCTGGGCGGCATGACGGGCACCGCTGAAACGGATGCCTCTGAATTCCATGACATCTATGGCCTGGACGTGCTGACGATCCCGACCAACCGCGTGGTGAAGCGCCTGGATCAGAACGACAGCATCTACAAGACGCGCCGCGAGAAGTACAATGCCGTGATCGAGATGATCCGCGAGCGCCATGCGAAGGGCCAGCCCCTGCTGGTGGGCACTGCCAGTGTGGAAGCTTCCGAAACCGTCAGCCGCATGCTGAAGCTGCAGAAGATTCCGCACGCGGTGCTGAATGCGAAGTATCATCGCCAGGAGGCGGAGATCGTGGCCCGTGCCGGTCAAAAAGGTTCCGTGACCATTTCCACCAACATGGCTGGCCGTGGTACCGACATCAAGCTGGGCGAAGGTGTGTCTGAACTGGGCGGCCTGATGGTGCTGGCTACGGAGCGTCACGAATCCCGCCGAGTGGACCGGCAGTTGCGCGGCCGTTGTGCCCGTCAGGGTGACCCGGGCGAGAGCAAGTTTTTCCTCAGCTTTGAGGATGAGCTGATGCGCAACTTTGGCGCGGCGGACCGGATGACCAAGATAATGGAACGCTTTGGCATGGCTGAAGGCGAAGAGCTGCAGCACCCTTGGCTGAACCGCTCCGTCGAGACGGCCCAGAAGCGTGTGGAGCAGCGCAACTACACCTGGCGCAAGCGCGTGCTGGAGTACGACGATGTGATGAACCAGCAGCGCGAAGTCATCTATGAATGGCGCAATGACGTGCTGGAAAGCAATGATCCCCGCCTGCTCATCAATGAAGCGGTGGAGAAAGGCCTGAAGGAACGCCTGGAGGAATTCCTGCCGAAGGACCGTGGCAGCGACATGGAGCCGGATTATGAAAATCTGCTCCAGTGGATCAACACTACGGTGCCTATCGGCCTGCGTGAGTTTGACGACGAGTTCAAAGCGATGGACTTTGATGCCCAGTGCGTATGGCTGCAGGGCAAGATCCTGGGTGCCTATGATGTGAAGGTGGGCGGGGCCAATCCGCAGGCCCTCCAGGAGATCGAGAAGATGATCCTCCTCAATGCCATTGACCGTCTGTGGCAGGAGCATCTGTATGCGCTGGATGCCCTCAAGGAAGGCATCAGCCTGCGCAGCTACGGGCAGAAAGATCCGCTCATCGAATTCAAGCAGGAAGCCTTTACGATCTTTGCCGAACTGATGCGCAACATCAATGGCGAGGTGCTGGGCAACCTGTTCCGCAGTACGCAGCAGCTGGCCGCGTTTGAGCAGTTCCTGGCACAGATCGCCATGATGCAGCAGCAGCAGGGCAATGGCATTCAGATTCAGGATGGCAATCTGGTGATCCAGCAGCCTCAGGCACGGCCTGCCCCGGAGCCCGAGCCTGAAAAGCCGAAGCCGCATAACCCCGGTGCCGATGGTCCGAAGCTGATCCTCCCCGGCATGGTGCCGCAGAGAAAGCCTCTGGCCAATGTGGGCCGCAATGACTCCTGCCCCTGTGGCAGCGGCAAAAAGTTCAAGAACTGCTGCGGTCGGACGGCTTAATTCCTCCGTATCCTTTTAAAATAGCCCGCCCATGAACGAAGACGCCCTCCAGTCCGCCCTTTCCAATCCGCAGAACCTTGGTGAAATGCCGGATGCGGACGCGGTGGGGACTGTGGGTTCTCCCGACTGCGGGGACATGGTGCGTATGTGGCTGAAGTACAAGGAGAAGGATGGCAAGAAGGTGATCGACAAGGCCAGCTTTCAAAGCTTCGGCTGTCAGACGGCCATTGCAGTGGCCAGCCTGGCGACGGAGCTCATCCGGGGCAAAACGAAGGAGGAGGCTCTGCAAATGAGCGCCGCCGAACTGAGCGCCCCTCTGGGAGCACTGCCGCCGATGAAGATTCACTGTGGGCAGATGGTGGAAGGGGCGCTGAAGGCAGCCCTGGAAGCGGAATCAGCCGTGGCGACGGCTCCTGCTGCTGCGACTGCGCCCAGCGGTCCCACCCTGATGGACAGCCTGGCCGATGCGGGCAAGACTGCCGGCAAGATCAAGATCGTGTTGCAGCCGTCGTAAGGGCCGAAGGGTGAGGGTAAGCTGATAAGGGTTCCTGGAAGGGGAAGGTTGGGTTGGGTTTTCGAGGTCTTTTCGGAATGGGGGCGAAGTGTAATACGATTTAGCGTGATGGATTGGTGAAATTGCGGCCGTT
>DMMK01000375.1 GCA_003453085.1 Verrucomicrobiales bacterium | reverse complement strand
GGATGGGCTCATTCTCCGGGGCCTGAAACATTGCGTTTGAGCACATTTCTCACTCGCATTTCCTGCCACTCCCGCGCATCTTTAGGCGCATGTCCAATCGCCTCCCCACCGCTGCCCAGCGCCGCAGGCACGCCCTGATTTCGGCGAGGCGGGGAATGGATGGCGGTCCCATCCTGGACGTGCCGCTGAAATCCGTCGCCGACCTCATCGGTCCCATTGTCGCCCAGGCGGGCATTGGCGACCGCATGAAGCTCGAGGAAGTGCTCGGCGCATGGAAGGAAATCGTGGGCGACTTTTTGTATCAGCACTCCCGGCCAGACTCCATCCAGCGCGGTGTCCTGATGGTGAGGGTACTGCAGCCCACTGTCCACCATGCCCTCATGATGGAGCGACCCCGCATTCTGAAACGGCTGAAGGAAACCCTGAAAAACTCCGGCATCAAAGACGTAAGGCTGAAACATGGCTGAACTGAATGCTCATGGACTGGAATGACTGGCAGAGCATCCTGCGCTGGCGCGCTCTGGAGGAAGGAGATCCCGATGGGGCGATCCTTTCCGAAGAACGCCGCCGTGAAGCCACCGCCCGCACCCGGGGTGGGCTGACTTCCGACGGAGTGAATGGCGAGCCCGTAAGCTCCCGTGAAATCTCCTTTCTGCACAAACGCACCCAGTGGCTGGAGCGTGAAGTCGTCGGCTGGAGCGGATCTCTCGTCCGGGTGATGGAGCGTCTCGTCACCGTGCAGGGCCGCTGGTCCTGGGCCCTTGCCGGCTGGGGCATTGCCTTGGTGACAGGTTACTTTTTGTCGGGTCTCGGCCAGCAGGCGGAGTTCAACCTCCTCGCCCTGCCCCTCGTCGGCGTTCTCCTGTGGAATGCGGTCATCATGGTGCTGTCCTTGGTTTGGGAACTCCTGCCCGCTCCGCGTGCCGGGGGTGGCAGCCGTTTTATGGAATGGCTGGCCCAGGTGGTGTCACCCGTGGGTCATGACAGCCCTGCCGAAGGCGAGACCCTCACTGGCCTCACCGTGGACCAGCGTTTTGGCCTGCTGGCCAATGCCCCGGCCATGGAGCGGCTGCAACGCAGGCTGCGTGCCTGGATGCATCTGGCCGCAGCCTTGCTGGCACTCGGCAGCATCATCGGCCTTTACGCACGCGGCTGGTCTCATGAATACCGGGCCGTATGGGAAAGCACCCTGCTCTCTGACACCGGAGCCCAAAAATTCTTTGGCACGCTCTTCGGTCCTGCCTCTTCGGCTTTGAAGCTTCAGCTTCCCTTGGAGGCCCTGCCTGCCATGCACCGCACCGGGGGTGTCACCCAGGCCCCGGCACTCGCCTTGCCTTGGATCCATCTGTATGCGGGCACCCTGTTCCTGCTCATCATGCTGCCACGCTTTGGACTGGCAGGGCTGGCCGTTTGGCGGGCCCGTCAGATCCTGCAAAAGCGTGTTCGCAGCCTGGGCTGGCGTTCTTACCTGAAGCGGACCCTGCGCTCGGTGGAAGGCGGCCAGGAGGTGATCCACGTGCTCATCCATGCCACGGATGCCACCCCCATGCACCGCGAAGTCTGGGCCCGGGGCGTGCGCGAACGGTTCGGCGCGATGATCGAGCCGGACATGATCCAGGTCCCCCTGGGCGATGAAGATGACTTTACTGCCGCTTGGAAGCCCGCCGGCAGCAAGACCGTGATGATTTTCAACCTGGCCACCACTCCCGAGCAGGAGGTCCAGCGACGCTTCGTCCAGGATGTGAAGCAAGTGCTCTTCCGCCAGCACCGCGAGGCGGAACTCATCGTGCTTCTGGATGCCACCAGCATCGGCAACCGCTGGTCTCCCGACAAGCTGGCCAGCCGTGAGAAGCTGTGGACAGACATGCTGCAAGGCGAGGCCGACGAAATCATCGTCGCCGCCCGCCGCGCCTAACCAATGATGCCGGGCGATCAAATCTCCCAGGGCTTGTCTGACTCTACTCCACCACCATCTCTCCTTTCATCACCAGCCAGTGACCGGGGAAGGTGCAGATGTAGGGGTAACGTCCGGGAGCTGCTGGAGCCTTGAAGCGCAGGGTTTGGCTCTCGTTCTGCATCAGCATCCGCGTCTTCTCCAGAATCTTGGTACTGTCGGGGATGAAGCCTTTGGCCATGCCGTCGGGCAGCTTGGCCATCTCATTGCCCGCCATGCCGACCTCATCGGCAGCACCCGGCTGCACGACTAACAAATTATGCGGAGTGACATCCGGATTTTCAAAGGTCAGCTTCACCGGTGCCCCCGCCTTGACGGTGAACTCACGCACGTCAAAGAGCAGCCGCTCAGGCACGGACTTGATGGTGATGATCTGAAGGCCAGGCTGGGTATCGAAGGGATCAGCTTTCTCGGCCAGCTTCCTCTTGGCCATCACCGCCGGCTTTTTAGGTTCTGAGTCCTTGAGGAAGACGGCCAGCTCAGGGTGCTTCGCCATGAATTCGGCATTTCCTTTCCACAGAGGCTGCAGCGTGTGGCTGTCGAGGGATGTCCGCAGGGCATAGGTCAGATAGCTGTCCATCGGATGCTTCAGCAGATCCAATGCTGCTTCGAGGGCCATGGGGGTACCAATGTAGCTAGCGGCAATGGCAGCCTCCATGCGGACGAGGCCGCTAGGATCGTTGGCTGCGTCTCGCAACCAGCCAGTCATTGGCACTGAGAGAAAGCGAAGGGCTCTCGCTGCCGCAGCCCTGGCTTTGGGGTCCGCTTTATGATCAATCAACATTGAGCCAACCAAGACGAAGTCTTCGATGCCCACGACGTCAAGGGCTGCCATTCGAGTCTCAATGTCCTTTTCTGTGGAACTTCGGCTCGCCCCCTTTTGAAGCCAGTTTTGCATCCAGATGGCTTCCATGAACTCTTGAAGAGATGAGGCACCGAAGGGAATATTGGGGAGAGCTTCAGCAACTTTGGTACTTCCCAAATCCCTCAGCTCCACCTTCGCCCGATACCTCGTGCGGTAGTTCTCACTCTTCAGCAGCTCGAGCAGATCCGGGACGCTGGCGCCTCCGATCTTCGGGGCTTCCTCCAGGGGTTGGCCTTTGGCGGTAATGCGCCAGATGCGGCCGCTCTTTTTGTCGCGGCGGGTGTCGCGCAGGGAGTATTGCATGTGGCCTTTGACGGGGTTGTACCAGTCGGCCACATACATGGCACCATCGGGGCCCTGCTGGATGTCCACAGGGATGAAGCTGAGGTTGGTGGACTGGAAGACGATGCCGACTTTTTTCTCTTCGAAGTGGGTGTCGTGCTCCACCCATTCATGCAGTTCCACTTCGTTGGTCGGCTTGTAGCGGACGCGCATGAAGTGCTTTTTACGCAGTCCTTCAGGCCAGTGGCTGCTGCTGAGAAACTCCTGGCCGCAGGTGCCGCTGTAAGCGGGAATGTAGCTGCCCGCAGGGACATGGATGTCGGGATAAGGCGCATTCAGCGCATGCACGGCACTGGCAAAGACGGGGTGGCTGCCGACGTGAAAACCCCAGTCATCAAAGGTGATTCCCCAGGGGTTCGTGCTCATGTAACCACCAAAGGCCAGCAGCTTGCCTGTGCCGGGGGTGTAGCGGAAGAAGCTGCTGTCGCGGGCGCGGACGGGACCATAGGGCGTCTCCACCTGGCTGTGATGGAAGATGCTCTCACGGAAGATGAGGTCGCCCTCGGGGCTCCAGACAAAGTCATGCAGGGAGTGATGGCTATCCTCAGTG
>DMMK01000171.1 GCA_003453085.1 Verrucomicrobiales bacterium | reverse complement strand
AATTATATTGAGTGTGACTAGAATGCGATGATTCTTCATCATAATGGGCATTTTCCGCGGCTTCTGGCACTACTTGGGCGACACTTTTTCTGTCGCGCCTAAGACACTGCCCGTAAGACGGGCTGCCATTCAGGGGGGGCTGTGTGCTCTCCTGATGGGGGTGGCCAGCCAGGGAATGTCGCAGACCGTGGGCTCCCAATACAAAGTGACCCGCATCGGGCGGGATGTGCTGGGCGGCCAGGGGTACGCGCAGTCGCAGGACATCATGGCCCTCTCTCCAGATGGGCGCTATGCCACCGGGGTGCGTTTTGGCAGCAGCACGCGCGGCTTTCTCATGACGACGGGCACGCCCGTACTGCTGGACATCCCGAAGGTAGCCTCCTCCCATCCGTATGCCCATGGCAAGGATGTGAACGATGAAGGCGATGTCGTCGGTTATGAAAAATGGAGCGTGGGAAATGTGGTGAACATCATCCCCTGGTTCTATGACCGCAGCGCGGGCACAGTCATCTCCCTTTACAGTTCAGCGAATCCCACCCTGACGGCGATTCCCACCGCCATCACGACAGGCAGCACTTATGCCTTTGGCATGGCGGATGTGGATGGTCCGCTGGGGGCCAGCCCCAGCCAAGGGGTGTATTGGAATCTCAGTACCCGTGTGCGCACCAGCATCCCTGGCGTGCGCGAAGTGCTGGATGCTTCGGCCGATGGCTCCATCCTGCTGGTGGTGGACAGTAGCACGGGTTACGGCAAAATTTTGCGCGGCAGCGTGGCCACCGGATGGACAACGACGGTGGCCAGCTTTGGCTTCATCAGCGGCGGCAAGGTGAGCCCGGACGGTCGTTATGTGGCCACCTCTGAGATTGAAAATGACTATTTGTTAGGCCCCTTTGTTTTTGATACGGTGCAGGGCCTCCGCATGAACCTGCCGCTGCGGGCCGGAGACACTTTGGGTGGCAAGGTGGGTGCGGTGAGCGATACGGGCCGCGTGCTGGGCTCCGTGCATACGGCGGGCAGCAATGGCAGCTTCGCGGTGATGTGGCTTTCGCCCCTCAGCAGTTACACGACCTTTCTGGACCTGCTGGCCACGGATGGGCACGCTAGCCAGGACTCCACCTACTATGGCTGGAATCTCTACAACGGCGGTGACGGCATCTCTGCCGATGGCATGACGATGGCCATCTATGGCAGGAACCTTTCCTCTCTGGAAGACTCGATGCTCTTTCAGCAAAATTGTCCTGCCATCACGCTGAATCCTGCCAGCCTGCCTGCGGGAAGTTTGGGGGCCTTTTACACGCAGACACTCACGGCCAGCGGCGGCATTGGCTCCAATCTTTACAGCATCGCCAGCGGCAGCCTGCCCGCAGGCCTTTCGCTGAATGCGAGCACCGGTGTCCTCTCCGGCACCCGCTCCAGCCCGGCTTCGGCCTCCTTCACTGTGCGGGTGATGGATGCCAGCGGCTGCATGGGGCAGCGCAGCTACACCATCAATGCGCTCTGTACTCCGATTGCGATCTCTCCAGCGGTTCCCGCGAATGCGATCATCAATGTGACCTACAGCCAGAGCTTCATGGCCACGGGCGGCAGCAACTCCTACACCTGGTCGGTGACCGGTGGCAGCCTGCCCGCAGGGCTGACGCTGAACCCTACCACCGGGGTGATGGGGGGCAAGGCGACAAGTGCGAATGGCGAAGGCGTGGAAGTGACACTGACGGCCACGGACAGCATCGGCTGCAGCGGCAGCCAGACGGTGCGCTTGGTGGTGTGCCCGGTGATCACCCTGTCACCCTCCTCCATGGTCAATGGCACCCTGGGCTTGAACTACAGCGCCACGGTCACCGCCTCTTCGGGCACGCCTCCGTATGCCTTTTCGGTCAGCAGCGGCAGCCTGCCTGCGGGCCTGGTGCTCAATGAAGAGACAGGGGCCATCTCAGGCCTACCCACCACGGCGGGCACCAGCAGCGTGACACTCCGGGCTGCGGATGCCAGTGGCTGTTTTGGCACCCGTGCCTACTCCTTCACCATCAATGGGGCGACCTCGGACTTCGGCGACTACAGTCTCTTTAGCAATGCCAGCAGCACTGTGAATAGCCGACTTCGCATCGGCACTTTGGTGGATGCCGAAGGCAGCACCATCGCCGATAACATTGCCAGCGGGGACGACACCTTCGGCAGTGATGATGAAGACGGTGTGACCTTCAGTTCCCTGGTGCAGGGCAACGCGGGAACGGCGACGGTGCGTGTGACCAACACACGTGGTGCCACCGCCTACCTAAACATGTGGATGGACTGGAACGGCGACGGCACGCTGAGCAGCACCGAGCAGGTGGCCACCAATCTCTCCATCGCCAATGGAACAAACAATGTGAACCGTGCGATCAACTTCACCGTGCCTGCGACGGCGATGGAAGGCATGGTCGGCGCACGCGTACGGCTGACTTCCACTTCAAATCCTGGCAGTGCCAGCACCAGCGGCATCGGCGAAGTTGAGGACCATCTGGTGAGTGTCACCAGCGCCTGTCCGGAGTTTGCCGTGGTCGTGGTAAACTACAACAATAACACCATTAGCCGCTTCAGCGGGACGGACGGGTCGCACCTGGCGACATGGACGCCCTCGGGCCTCAGTTCGCCTAACTATGGGTATCGTGTGAGCGACAACACCTTGCTGGTAGCTAACGGGTCCAGCAACACCGTCACCAAGCACAATCCGTTTACCGGGGCCCTCATCAGCACGCTGGTGCCTGCGGGCCGTGGGCTGAACTTTCCGTATCAGATGGCGGTCGCATTGGACTCCAGCATCTACATTGCGAACCAAAATGCGGGCAATGTGCTGCGGTTTAACCAGACGACGGGCGAGGTGCTGGGCACCGTCCTCAGCACCAGCAGCCCTGCGGGCCTGGTGTTCGATGAGGAAGGGAAGCTTTACATCACGCAAAACATTTCCGGCGGCTCGCTGCGCCAGTACAACAGCAGCGGCACCCTGCTTTCAGTCATCGCCACTTGGCCTTCCGGCGAGTATCCACGCGGGCTGGCCTGGGGGCCAGATGGCCGCCTCTATGTCAACGTGCGCAACAACAACTCCAGCAACGGACGGGTGGATGCGATCAGCCTGCCAGGCGGAACCCGCAGCACGTTTGTGACGCTGGATTCCGGCTCGAATCCCTACACGGGGATCAAATGGGGGCCAGACAGCAACCTGTATGTGGTGGATTATGGCGAGAATGAGCTGGATGTCTTTTCTGCCTCAGGCAGCCTGTTGCGCAAGCTGACCACCAGCCTGGACGGCCCCCATGCCGTAGCCTTCTCCGACTGCGAAGCTTCCACTCAGGACTTTGGTGACTATGTCGGCTTTGGCGCTGCCAGCAGCACCTGGAGCACCACGGTGCGCTTGGGCAACGAAGTGGACACGGAATCCCGTCCCCGCAGCAACCTTTACGCGAACGGAGACGACATTGATGACATTGATGATGAAGACGGCGTGACCATGCCGGCGAGTTTCACGGCGGGCAGCACGGTCACGGTTCCGGTCAAGCTCCTCAACACTTCAGGCGGCACGGTTTACCTGAATGCCTGGCTGGATGCAGATCTGGATGGCGACCTCACCGATGCCGGGGAGCAGGTGATCACCAACCGCATCGTCGCCAACGGCACCAATGGGGTGACTCAAAACATCAGCATCACGGTGCCCGCAGGTGTGACTCCTGGGATGGCCGGGATGCGATTTCGCCTGTCCACCGTCAGCAGTGTGGCCCCCACGGGCAGTGCCGGTATCGGGGAAGTGGAAGACTATCTGGTGGCCTTGCTGGCCGCACCTGTGGATTTTGGTGACTTGTCCGTGCTGGGCAGCGCCAGCAGCGTGGTGAATGCCGGCCTGCGCATCGGCACAAACGCGACGGATTCCGAAATGACTAACCCGGCCAATGCAACGGCCACCGGTGACGATGCCGTGGGAACGGACGACGAAGACTCGGCACTTCCTGCTTTTTCTTCCGGTGCCAGCAGTTCCATGACGTTGAACCTGTTTAACAACACCGGTGCAACGGCCTATTTTTCGGCCTGGGTGGACTGGAACAATGATGGGGCGCTGAATGGTAGCAATGAGCAGGTCATCGCGGAAACGACGGTGACGACAAGCGCCAGCGTGCAGTCCCGCACCTTCACGGTGAATGTGCCCGGGACAGCCGTGCGTGGCACGCCCCTGGGGCTTCGTCTGCGTCTCAGCTCCCTCCCTGGCATCCCGTCCGTGGGTTCCCATGGACAGGGCGAGGTGGAGGATTATCAGGTCACGGTGCAGTGCCCGTCCATCACGGTGAATCCGGTCACGGTTACCTCCGCGGTGACGGGTGCAAGTTACACGCAGACCTTTACGGCCAGCGGCGGCACGGCCCCCTATACTTTTGCCGTTTCGGCGGGTGTGCTACCTGCCTGGGCTACGCTGAATGCCGACAGTGGCGTGCTCACGGGCATCCCGAACAGCACCACGGCGGCTTCGTTTACCATCCGGGCGACGGACGCGAGCGGTTGCATGGGCAGCCGGGCCTATACCCTGACTCCCTCCTGTCCCGCATTGACGGTCAGCACCAGCGCCCTGCCCGCAGCCTCGGTGGGGACTTTCTATGACCAGATGCTGGCCGCTGGCGGAGGCACGGGCCCCTACACCTGGGACATTACTTCAGGCACGCTGCCTGCTGGCCTGACCCTGGTTCCAGCCACAGGCCGTCTCAGTGGAACTCCCACGACGGGGAACGGAGCTGGCGTGTCGGTGGTCTTCCGTGCCACGGATGCCAATGGCTGTCAGGTTTCCCGCACTCTGGTGCTGCGTGTTTGCCCGGTGATCAATCTCAGCCCGAGCACGCTCCCTGCTCCTGTTCTGGGTGCTGCCTACGACCAGACCGTCACCGCCAGCAGCGGGGCGGCACCTTATCTTTATGCAGTGGGCACGGGTAACCTGCCTGCCGGGCTGACGCTGAATGTCAGCACGGGCAAGATCACCGGGGTGGTGACCAGCCTCGCGCCTTCTAGCTTTACCCTGACAGCAACAGACACCAACGGCTGTCGCGGCACCCGTGCCTACGTGCTCACACCGGTCTGCCCGACCCTGACGGTGACTCCGGGGAACCTGCCCGCGGCTGCTGTGGGCGTGGAGTATAGCCAAACGCTGACGGCCACCAACGGCACTGCGCCTTACACCTGGGCGGTCAGCGCGGGCACGCTGCCGACGGGCCTAACACTGAATGCCGAAAGCGGGGTGCTGAGTGGTCTGCCAACAGTGGGTAACGGTGCAGGTGCAGCCATCACCTTCCGTGCGACGGATGCCAACGGATGCCTGGGCACCGTCTCGATGACGTTCAAAGTCTGCCCGGTCATCACGATCTCGCCCGCGATCCTGGCCCCGGTGGTCGTGGGCAGCCCTTATTCTCAAACGTTGACGGCCTCTGGCGGTGCTTCTAGTTATACTTATGCGCTGGTCTCGGGTGACCTTCCTGCGGGGCTGACCTTGAGTCCAGGCGGCGTCATCAGCGGCACCACCACGGTGACGGCTCCTGCCAGCATCGTCGTTGCCGCTACGGATGGGAATGGCTGTGTGGCGACGAAGAATTACAGCGTGGCGGTCGGTTGTTCGCCGGTTTCCATCGCTCCGACGACGCTGTCTCCAGGCATGGCCGGGACTTCTTACAGCCAGACCTTGACGAGCGATCTGCCCAGCGGGCTGAAAGGCGAGTATTTCCTGGGCATGAACTTTGAGACCCTGGCGCTGACACGTCAGGATGCGGCGGTGAACTTTGCGTGGGGTGGCGGTTCGCCAGATCCGGTCATTTCTGTGGACGGTTTTTCGATTCGCTGGACGGGTGCCGTTCTGCCATCTTCGACGGGCAGCTACACCTTCCGCGCCACGGCAGATGACGGTGTGCGCCTGTGGGTGAACAATGTGCTGGTGATTGATCGGTGGATCGACCAGGGTGCGACGGCTTACACGGCCACGGTGAGCCTGACCGGCGGTGTGCCGGTGAATGTACGCATGGAATACTATGAACGCGGTGGCGATGCCGTGGCTGCGCTGGACTGGTCCGGCCCGTCCTTCGCGATGAAATCGGTCACGGAGTGGACTTCGTATCAGTGGACGGTGGCCAGTGGGTCACTGCCAGCAGGGCTGTCCTTGAATGCCACCACGGGTGTCATCAGCGGCATCCTGGCCAATTCCAGCACCGCCACCTTTACCGTCCGTGCGGTGGACTGGAAGGGCTGCGAAGGCACCCGTGCCTACACCCTCAATGCTGGCTGCTCGGCTGTGACGGTGGATCCTGAGACTCTCGCCAGCGCCACTGTCGGCACACCCTACAGCCAGGCTCTGACCGCCCTGCCTGTGATCGGACTGACGGGCGAATATTACTCAGGTCTGAACTTCAACACCCTGCTGCTGACCCGCAAGGATGCGGCGATCGACTTTGACTGGGGTAACGGCTCCCCGGACCCGCTGTTGCCTAACAATGTGTTCTCCGTGCGCTGGACAGGGAAGGTGGTGCCGCCATCCACGGGCTCCTACACCTTCAGAACAACGAGTGATGACGGTATTCGCCTGTGGGTGAACAATGTGCTGGTGATCGACCAGTGGCGGGATCAGTCCCCAACCAATTATGCGGCTGCCGTGAATCTCACCGGAGGGGCTGAGGTGCCGGTCAAAGTCGAGTTCTATGAAAACGGCGGTGGTGCTGTGGCAAGGTTTTATTGGTCAGGCCCGGGCTTCGCATCGAAACCGGTCACAGAATGGCAGACCTACACCTGGGCGGTGGCCAGCGGCAGCCTGCCTGCGGGCCTGAGCCTGAACACGGCCACGGGTGTGATCAGCGGCACGCCCACCAGCAATGTCACTTCCAATTTCATCATCCGTGCCAGCGATTCTTCCGGCTGCGCAGGCACACGGGCCTATACCCTTGGGCCTGTTTGCCCACCGTTGGCCATCACCACCAGCAGCTTGCCGGATGCCTATCTGGGCGTGGCTTACAACCAGACGCTGACGGCCAGCGGTGCCAGCAGCACGCTGACCTGGGCCCTTTCCTCGGGAGCCCTGCCCACGGGGCTGAACCTCAGTCCTGGAGGTGTCATCTCGGGCACTCCTTCCCTCACGGGCAATGCCAGTTTCACGGTGCGGGCCGTGGATGTGGCCGGATGCCAGGTGACACGTAGTTTTGCAATGTCGGCACGCAGTCTGGCACTGGGCAATCAGGTGTGGGCAGACATGAACAATGACGGCCTGCGCCAGACGGGCGAAAGCGGCATCGCTGGCCTGCGCATGGAGCTGTGGTCGGTTGGCAATGACGGCGTTCGCAACAACGGCGGTGGCGATGATGTGAAGGCGGCGGTGGATGTCTTTACCGATGCCAATGGCCTCTACCAGTTCACCCTGCTGGTGCCTGGAAGCTACTATGTGCGCATGCCGACGGCACCGCTGCACTTTCCTGCGGTGAGCACGGGCGGTGTGAATCTGGACAACGGTGTGAACAATGACAGCAACGCCATCCAGCCGGCGGGCAGCGGCACCCAGGTGGTGGGTCCCGTCATTGTGCTGACTCCTGCGGGCGAGCCGGATACGGCGGCCGATGGCGATGGCCCGGACACGGACTCCACCGTGGACTTTGGCTTTGCCAACCTGGATGCCTGCTACGTCAGCAACCTGATTGACAACCCGAGCTTCGAGTTTCAGCAGCAGCCCAACAGCACGGGCACGGCCCTCAGCGTGCTGGGTTACAATGGTGCGGGCACCGGACTGGGGACAGGCATCAATGCCTACCAGTGGGTGAATGGCATCAATGGCAGCAGCGGCCTGGGCGAGCCGGTGCAGCGTGTGCAGATCCAGGCTGCGGGCAGCGGATCCCGAGTGTCCTGGGTGGAAAGCTTCAAGTCACGCCATGGCAGTCGTCACATGCTGCTGCAGGGCACCAGCTCCGGCGTCAGCGTGCGGGCGGCAGGCGGCGCAGGCTGGGGCACGGTGTTGCAGGCAGGCCGTGAATATCAGCTTTCAGTCTGGGCGGCGAATGCCAGCGCGGCGGATGCCTCCATCATCTGGAACTTGGGTGCCAATGCTCCGGTGTTCCAGGTCATCACGGGCAGCACTCCTGGCATCTACCAGCAATACACGGTCTCCCAGGCGGAGATGACAGCCTCGGCCGTGGGCGAGCTGCAATGCTGCGGCTTCCCGGTGACGGGTACCTCGCTAAGCAAGTTTACTTCCGCTGATTACAATAGCTGGTCCGAGGCCGTGGCGAATGGAGCCCAGCCCCAGTGGCGGCAGTTTACCTGGCGTTTCCGTGTGGCGGCAGGGGCCACGGCTTCCCAGTTGGATACGGCGAATTTTGTGCTCAGCGGCGGCTCTAGCAGTGGACCGGTGGTGGCGGATTTTGTGTCCCTTTGCCAGCTTTCCTCCGCCAACAATCTGGCCATCGGCAACCAGGTGTGGACGGATGCCAACAACAACGGTCTCAAGGATGGTAACGAACTCGGTCGCAGCGGAGTCACGGTGCAGCTTTATAGCAGTGTGGATCTCACGGCAGGCAATGAAGACGACGTCTTCATCTCCAGCGCCACGACCTCGACGACGGGCAACTTCCAGTTCTCCAACCTCGCCGAAGGACGCTATGTGCTGAAGGTGACGCCGCCCTCCGGCCTGCCCCTGACAGGGGGTACGCCAGTGGCCCTCGACAACCAGGTGAATAATGATAACAACGGCAGCCAGCCTAGCGGGCAGGGGACGCCTCTGTTCAGTCCGGTTGTCACGCTGACCTCGGGCCTGGAGCCGGTGAACGATGGCGATGATAGTGCGGACTCGGATCTCAGTGTGGACTTCGGTCTCTTCAGCGGCATCACCGTTGGCAATCAGGTCTGGGCCGATACAAACAACGACGGCGTTTATGACAGCACGGCTGAAATCGGCATCAGCGGCCTCACTGTGCAGTTGCTGAACCAGGCGGATGAAGTCGTGGCGACCACGACGACCAACGGCAGCGGCGTTTACAGCCTGCTGGCCTACCGGCCCGGCATTTATCGCCTGCGCATCCCGAATCCGAGCTCCACCTACCCTCTGGCCAGCCCCGTGGCGGACCAGAATGATAACGGCGAGGACAATGACAGCAATGGCCTGCAACCCGGCGGTGTGGGCACGGCGGTTTTCAGCCCAGAGTTCACGCTGATCGCCGCCACGGAGCCCGGCAGTGCGGGCAGCACGAATGTGGAGAACACGCTGGACTTTGGCTTCCGTTCCTGCCCTTCTATCGTGGTGAATCCTGGCGTGCTGGGAGCTGCGACGCGAAACATCGCCTACTCGGTGAATCTGAGCGCCACCGGTGGCAGCATCCCTTACAATTACACATTGAGCATGGGCAGCCTGCCTGACGGGCTCACGCTTTCGCCAGCCGGGCTTCTGTCTGGCACGGTATCGTCTGGGGCCTTCTTGGGTGACTACACCTTCGTCGTGCGGGCTACGGATGCCACGGGCTGCTTCGGGGCCCGCACTTACATCTTGAAAGTGACCCAGGGTGTCATTGCCATCAGTCCTGAGACGCTGCCATCTGCCACCCAGTACCTGCCTTACACGCAGAGCTTGGTCGCCAGCGGCGGCAGTGCCCCTTATGCCTGGAGCGTGTCTCCGGCGGTGCCTTCCGGGGTGCTGACTTGGTGGCCTGCGGAAGCAAGCTCTGGCACGATCATCGGGACCGATGCTGGCTCGGCACTCTCCGGTACGACTTACGGAACCGGGCGCATCGGCAAGGCCTTTGTCTTTGACGGGGTGGATGATGTGGTGGCCGTGGCCGACTCTGAAACATTGCGCCCGGCGCTGCTGACGCTGGAGGCCTGGGTGAACCCAACCTACCCAATGAATGCCAATGGCAGCGTGATTTCGAAAACGACCTCCGCCCTGGGGACGGACGGTCACGGGCTTGGG
>DMMK01000160.1 GCA_003453085.1 Verrucomicrobiales bacterium | reverse complement strand
GCCGGGCAGCATGATGTCCAGCACCACCACATCATAGCGGCTCATTTCCAGCATCCCTTCCCCCTCCTCACCATCCTCCGCTGCATCCACCGCGTGGCCCAGGCGGGTCAGGGCATTGGCCAGGGTGGTCCGCAGGCGCTGGGAATCTTCGATGAGCAGCAGCTTCATGACGAGGAGGAGTGTGAGGAGCGGGCGACGTGGGCGGGGTTAAGAATCGTCACGTTGCTGCAGCACGGCCCCGTCTTCGGCCAGGTGCAGTTGCAGATCGCGGCTCTGAGGCCGGTCAATTTCCACGCGGAACGTGGTTGTGCCAGCGACCACTTCGCGGTCCACATCAGCCAGGCGGCCACCGGCGGGCATCAGGCGGCGGACGGCCTCCTGAACGGCGGCAGGGGTTTCGGCCAGGGTGATCTCCTCGCGGGTTTTGAGCAGGCTGCCATCCGGGCCGATGTGGATTCTCAGGTCCCGCCCGCCTGGCAGGTCCACCTCCGCGATGTAGAGGGAGCGGCCTTCGATGGCGATGAGATTGACCTCGTCCAAGGTCCCGCCGTGGAGGTTGCTGCGCAGGGTTTCCTGGACAGGCGCGGGGCAGGCGGTCAGCGGGATTTCTTCGGCGTAGGCCATGGAGGAGCGCACAAAGGCCACCACGATGAGGGTGACAAAGAACAGAAAGGAAGAGTTCGTTTTCATGGGTTTGAGGGGGTTAAGAGGTTCGTTTTGCCGAGCTGGGGTGCTCGTGGGGAAAGCATGGCCGCCGAAGATGACGGCAGGATGATGACAGGCTTTTTTTCAGCGCTGCGGAGGCAAAAAAGTCGGTTTGGCGCCGGAAAATGACATTTTTTCGCGGTGAATTGCACTCCGATGAAATCGTGCTAGTCTGGTTGCCCCCGGTTTGCCTCCACCCGGCAGCCGGGAACGTATCCTTCACACACCATGGGCAAAACACTCTTCGAAAAAGTCTGGGAATCTCACGTCGTCGGAACTCTTGCGAACGGCCAGACGCAGCTTCTCATTGATACCCACCTGGTGCATGAAGTGACCAGCCCGCAGGCCTTCGGCATGCTGCGCGACCTCAATCTGAAGGTGGCCTACCCCCACCGCACCTTTGCGACGGTGGATCATATCGTCCCGACCGACAGCCAGGTCTCCCCTTTCTCCGATCCTCTCGCTGAGGCGATGATCCAGGAGCTGAACAAGAATGCCCAGGAATTCGGCATCACTTACTTCAGCCTTTCCAGCGGCAAGCAGGGCATCGTCCACGTCGTCGGGCCAGAGCAGGGCATCACCCAGCCAGGCACCACCATTGCCTGTGGCGACTCCCACACCGCCACTCATGGTGCCTTTGGCGCCATCGCCTTCGGCATCGGCACCACGCAGGTGCGCGACATCCTGGCCACCCAGACCATGGCCATGGGCAAGATGAAAGTCCGCCGCATCAATGTGGAAGGCAAACTTCGCCCGGGGGTTTACTCCAAGGACGTCGCCCTGCACATCATCCGCCTCCTGGGGGCCAATGGCGGCATCGGCTATGCCTACGAATACGGCGGCAATATTTTTGACGAGTTCACGATGGAAGAGCGCATGACCGTCTGCAACATGGCCATCGAAGGCGGTGCCCGCTGCGGTTACGTGAATCCAGATGAAACGACCTTTGAATACCTCAAAGGCCGCCCCTACTCCCCACAAGGAGCTGAGTGGGACAGCACCGTCGCCAAGTGGCGCGAAGTGGCCTCCGACAAGGACGCCAAGTATGACGACATCGTCAACATCCGCGCCGAAGACGTGCCGCCGACGGTCACCTGGGGCACCAGCCCGGACCAGGCCATCGCCGTCACCGAAAACGTGCCGACCCCTGAAAGCGCCACGACTGAACCCGGCCGCATCTCCATCCAGGACGCCCTGGACTACATGAAGCTGCCTGCGGGCGAGCCGATCAAGGGCACCAAGATTGACGTCGCCTTCATCGGTTCCTGCACCAACGGCCGTCTGAGCGACTTCCGCGAAGTGGCCAAGTTCATCAAAGGCAAAAAGGTCGCCGCAGGCGTCAAGGCCATCGCCGTTCCCGGCTCCCAGATCGTGGATGTCATGGCCCGTCAGGAAGGCCTCGACAAAGTCTTCTCCGACGCCGGTTTCGAATGGCGCAATGCAGGCTGCTCCATGTGCCTAGCCATGAACCCCGACAAGCTCGTGGGTGACCAGCTTTGCGCTTCCTCCAGCAACCGTAACTTCAAAGGCCGTCAGGGCAGCACCACGGGTCGCACCGTGCTGATGTCCCCCGTCATGGTGGCTGCGGCGGCTCTGACAGGCAGCATCGCCGACGCCCGCGAGGTGTTCTCCATCGCTGGCTGATCACCACGCTTTAAAAAGCTCTTCACAAAACGGGCCTTCGGTCACTCCGAAGGCCCGTTTTTTATGAAGCGTGCTCTCATGAAGGCCCACAACTGAGCAAGAGCAATCCGCTGTCTACTGAGTCAGGCTCACCCGACAAAGCTTGTGCTGCGGCTGGTCATGCTGAAGCGGCCTAACGTCAGAGGTGTGGCACCGACTACCGGGAGCGCCACTCCGCAACAGGATTAAAGGTTTTAGTCAAGAGGGTCATTTCGACCCAGGGCGGGCAGCCGGTTGTCCACCACCGCCTTGTTGTGCCTTTTCTTTTTCCTTCGCGGCTCGAATCCGCTCCTTCGCTGCGTCCAATGATCCAGGCAGCCAAACATCGACCTTGCTGTCGTCCTTCATAAACTCGTCCGTAAAAATCTGGCTAAACCAGATTGGGTCGGGTAGTCCTGCATCATCCTTGAAATGTTCCCGGTTCCGATACCACAGATCCTGAATCGCAATGTCGATTGTGCTCGATAGGTGCAATGTCTCCCGGATCACCGCCTTCCAATCCTCGGACTTCGTGTTGAAAACCTTCTGCAGATTCATCTCTTGGATTCCCTTCGACTTCTCCTCGGGAAGTAGGCCGATCACGTCTTGGATGTAGCTCTCGAAGAAGAGGTAGATCGGATTCTCTTTGTATCGCGGTTGGTCTAGGGCTGACATCTTAGCTTTGGTAGGCGGTTCCGCGTAAACTATGCCCGTGGCCAAAGCTAGGATCAGAGCTGCGATGGTGGTCTTCATTTTTTGCAGAACAGGTGAATTATCGACAAGCTTGTTGTTTTGTCAGCAGCTTTATCTTCGACAGAAAGGTTGCTGTGCGACGGACCTCTGAAGTCAGGGTGTCGTTTTAGCGGCTCTTGGGTTCGCAAAGCAACAAAAACGTGGGTTCTCACAGCGATGAGAGTGTAACATTCCTGCATGAATATTCCGTCTGCGGAACCAAGCTTGGAGCGCTGCTTCATCGGCCACCTCTAAAGACTGCGGGAAAGAAACAGAGAGGGAGAAAGGTACACTCCTTCAGACATGTCTGCGCCTTCTCCTGCTCCCGCCATCACTCCTCGTCGCCAGTTCCTTCAAAGCACTGCACTGACTCTGCTCAGCGTGCCGACGCTCGCCCAGGCCCAGCAAGGCGGCAGCAAGCCCAAGTCACCCGCCTCGGCGAAGGCAGTTACACCTGCCCCCGCTTCTTCCCCTGCCCTGGAGCCGCTAAACCGATTTCCGCGCATGCAGCAGGACTGGCTGGTGGATGAGGTGCGCGAGATCGAAGCCCAGGGCAATGCCCAGCGAGCTGCGCTGAAAACGCAGGCCGATGCGGAGGCCTATGTGAAATCTGTGCAGGAGCGCATCCGTCAGAGTTTTGGCCCGCTGCCGGAGAAAACGCCGCTGAATGCGAAGGTCACTGGCGTGGTGGAGCGTGAGGCCTACCGGATCGAAAACATCGTCTTTGAAAGCCGTCCGGGTTACTTCGTCACGGGCAATCTGTATGTGCCGAAGGGGCACGCGGGCAAGATGCCTGCGACTGTGGGCATGTGCGGGCATTCCTTGAATGGCAAGGCTGCGGAGGCTTACCAGAGCTTTGCCCAGGGCTTGGCGCGGCTCGGGCATCTTTGCTTCCTCATTGATCCCGTCGGCCAGGGGGAACGCTTCCAATACCTGGACAATGCAGGCCTGAAATCACGCCTCGGAGGCGGTGTGTCGGAGCACATCCAGATGGGCAATTCCCAGACGCTTGTCGGCGACTTCCTAGGCACTTGGTTTGCCTGGGATGGCATCCGCGCGCTCGACTACCTGCTCACCCGCGACGAGGTGGATCCGCAGCACCTGGGTGTCACGGGCAACTCCGGCGGCGGCACACAGACCACCTGGCTCTGCGGGTTGGAGCCCCGGTTCACCATGGGCGCGCCCTCCTGCTTCGTGACCACCTTCCGTCGCAATGTGGAAAACGAACTGCCGGCGGATACGGAGCAGTGCCCGCCGCAGGTGCTGGCCCTGGGGCTGGACCACCTGGACTTCCTCGCCGCCATGGCTCCCAAGCCCGTCATCATCATGGCTCAGGAGAAAGACTTTTTTGATGCCCGTGGATCTGCTGAGGCCTATGAGCAACTCAAAAAGTTATACACCTTGTTAGGCAAGCCGGAGAACATCCAGCTCCACACCGGGCCAGATCCGCATGGTTACTCGCAGTCCAATCGCGAGGCCATGTACCGTTTCTTCAACAAGGTCACAGGCCTGCCCGAAGTGGCCGCTGAGCCCACGCTGACCCTGGAGAAAGATGAAACCCTTCTGTGCGCGCCGAAAGGGCAGGTGGCCGAGCTGAAGTCCCGCACGCTCATGTCCTTCACCCAGGAGAAGGCCGCTGACCTGGCTAAGCAGCGCAAGGCCCTGAAGGGGGAAGCTTTAAAAACAGCCGTTCGTGAGGTGCTGCGGCTGCCGTCACTGCCCGCCACGGCCCCGGATTACGGCATCCTGCGCGGCGCAGGTTCACGCAAGTACCCGGCCAAAGCCTACTGCACCTACACGGTGGAAACCGAGCCCGGCATCCATGCCCTCGTCACTCGTCTGCAGGAGGAAGCTCTCACCTCCCGCATGCCCGGTGCGGCCCCGCGTGCTGTCCTTTACCTCTCCCACCATTCCGCCGATGCCGAGATGCGTGGCGATACCTGGGTGCAGGATCTCATCGAGGCCGAGCCCGAGGCCGCCTTCTACGGCTGTGATGTTCGCGGCATCGGCGAGTCCCAGCCGAATACCTGCGGGGTGGATCAATTTTTGAAACCTTACGGCAGCCACTATTTCTATGCGGCGCATGGATTGATGTTGAACCGTCCTTTGTTAGGCCAGCGGGTGTTTGACGTGCTGCGGGTCATCCAGGCCCTGCGCGCCGCAGGCCATCAGGAGATCCATCTCGCCGGGCGCGGTTGGGGGGCTTTGGTCGCCAGTTTGGCCGCTTTATTCTCTGACGAAGTGAAGCAAGTCACCCTCAAAAATGCGCTCTCCTCTTTCCAGTCCATCGCGGAAGATGCGGAATACAAATGGCCCTATGCCGTCATGCTGCCAGGCGTGCTGGCGCATTTTGATTTGCCGGACTGTTATGCCGCCCTGGCTAACCAGAAGTTACAAAATCTGGAACCCTGGGGTGCTGCCGACGGCATGAATCTCTGATCGGGCCGGAGGCTGCTTACTTCCTTTTGAAGGGGTGCAAGAACTGCCGCCAGTACCCTTTGGGTACGGGGTGGCCGCCAATGCCGTAGCCTTCGGGCCAGCGCCCATCTTCCGGCATGTGATGAGTACCAAACAGGCGGTCAAACAGTGGGAAGTGCACAGCGAAATTCACATCAATGGCCTCCTTTTCGATGCCGTGATGCCAATGGTGAAAGCGCGGCGTGACCAGGAACTTTTCCAGGATGCCGAATCGCCAGCCCAGATTGGAATGCACAAAGGTGGCGTAGAGATAGACCACGAGGATGTAGGCATTCACCGCGCTCTGGCTGAAGCCTAGAACGATCATCGGAATGACGGTGGTGCCGCGCAGAATCAGGATTTCCAGAAAGTGCATCCGTGCTCCCGCCATCCAGTCCATGTGCTGAGCGGAATGATGCACCGCGTGAAACCGCCACAGCGCCGGGATGCGGTGAAACTGCCGATGCACCCAATACTGCACCAGGTCCGTGAGGAACATGATGGCGATGAACTGCACGACAAACGGCAGCGCCGCCACCCAGGCCCGAAACTCCGACCACGAGGTCACCGCCAGCAGGGTATTGGCCGGGATGAAGGACAGCCAGGTGAGAAGCTGCACCATCATGCTGCTGACGAAGTAATAAAACAGGTCCTCCCGCCACTCATAACGGAAGATCCCCTGATCCGCCCGATGGGGAAAGAGGGTCTCAACGGGGATGAATACGAGTCCTGTGAGCAGCAGGCGCAGCACGAAGAAATCCAGCCCAAAGTAAACCGGCGACGCATCCGCCGTCAGCGGTGCCGCGGTGGAGCCGCCCATCGTCAGGGCCACCAGCGTGGCTGCCATGCCCGTCATGCCCAGGATCTTGCTCGGCCTCAGCACCAGGCTCAGCATGGAAAAGAGGAAAGCCGCGATGATGACGCCGAACAAGGCGGGCCGATACCAGCCGGTGGAGTGCATCTGGCTCATCTCCGTCATGGTGAAGACGCCGGGGAACCAGATCATCACCACGCCCAGGACCGCCGCCAAACCGAGCACCACGCCCAGCATGCCACTCAGCCAGCCGCTGCCAAACTTGCGCAGGGCGGCCGGGGCTTCCAACTCACTTCGGACTTTGAGTCGGGCATCGCGGATCGGATTCATGGGAGAGAG
>DMMK01000065.1 GCA_003453085.1 Verrucomicrobiales bacterium | reverse complement strand
GTGAACAAGACGGCTTTCCTCCTCTTCCTCACCTTCGCCACGGCCATTTATACCTGGAACATGGCCATGACCGATCCCGCCGCCGCCATGACCTGGGTCATTGGTGGGGCTATCGCCGGTTTTATCCTGGCCCTCATCACCAGCTTCAAGCCCGTCTGGTCCCCCGTCACCGGCAGCCTCTACGCCCTTGCCGAAGGTCTCTTCCTCGGCGGTCTCTCCGCCCGTTATGAGATGCAGTTCCACGGCATCGCCCTTCAGGCTATCCTGCTCACTGGCGGCGTCCTCCTCGCCCTGCTGGCCGCTTATTCCATGCGCCTCATCCGTGCCACAGAAAACTTCAAGCTCGGCATCTTCGCCGCCACCGGCGGCATCGCCCTCGTTTACCTCGTCACCATCGTGCTGGGCATGTTCGGCATCGAGATCCCCTACATTCATGGCAGCGGCATGATCGGCATCGGCTTCAGCATCGCCGTGGTCATCATCGCTGCGCTGAACCTCGTTCTGGACTTCGACTTCATCGAAAACGGCTGCGCTCACGGTGCCCCGAAATACATGGAGTGGTATGCCGCCTTCGGCCTCCTGGTCACCCTCGTCTGGCTCTACGTGGAAATCCTCCGCCTGCTGTCCAAACTGGCCCGCCGGGATTGATCTGACCGCCCCTTTGCAGAACCGCCATCGTCCTTTAGGACATGGCGGTTTTCCTTTTACCCCCCTTATTCTGGAACAAAGATGATGCTAGCCACAGCCAGTCCATTGGACGAAATGCCTGAGGGGCTTTTCACCCTTTATTTCATCTGTTTTGGTTTCGCTTCAGGCTCGGCATTGCTGGCTGTCTTGATCCGTTTGTTCTGGAAGCCTCAAAGGTGGATTTCCACCTGGCTGGGCTTGGCAGCTTTTGTTTCGGGGTGGTATCCGGTCCTCTTTATCGCGCATATTTACCATCTTGATTTTGCGGCTGCTAACGATCCCACCCCTCAGGGGCCGCTTTGGAAAGCCTTGTGGCTACCATGTCTGCCACTGGTCTTGGGCCTGCTTGTCATGCTGTTTCATAAACGGGCCCCTAGACAGAAAGCTGCCTAACCACCCATTTCCTCAAACCTCTGCTTGCCTACCCGGCACGCCGCGTTAATTTGTTGGCCCTCATGGCCACCCAACCAGCCATCTTTGCGATTCGAATTATCAGCGGGCTCCTCTGCGCGTAACGCAGCCGCAGGAGTCCGTCACGGCCTGTTGTCGCCGCACTCAAAGGGTGCCTCCAGCGGCAAAAGTGTCCCCCGCGTTCATCGGGATTGTGCCCTCCGCTTCACTCCCATGTCCTGCCATCGCTTCCCATTGTTTAGACCCTCTTTTTGACCTCCCTCTCTCCTTCCATGTCAGTTCCAGTGACCATTTACGATACCACCCTGCGCGACGGCACCCAGGGCACCGGCATTTCCTTCAGCACCCTCGATAAAATCCGCGTCGCTGAAAAGCTTGATGACTTCGGCGTCCACTACATTGAGGGCGGCTGGCCCGGCTCCAATCCCAAGGACGCCGCCTTCTTCCAGGAGGCCGCCAAGCGTACCTGGAAAAACGCCAAGATCACCGCCTTTGGCATGACCCGCCGTGGCAAGGTGAAGGTCGAGGACGACGCCCAGGTCCAGATGCTGCTCGATGCCCAGACCCCTGCCGTCACCATCGTCGGCAAGACCTGGCCCCTCCACGTCACTGAAGTCTTCCAGGTCAGCCTGGAGGAAAACCTCGCCATGATCTCCGACACGGTTGCCTACTTGAAAAAGCATGGCCGCGAGGTGCTCTACGATGCCGAACACTTCTTCGACAGCTTCCGCGAAGATCCCGAATACTCCCTGAAGACCGTCAAGGCCGCCAAGGATGCCGGTGCAGACCTCGTTGTCCTTTGTGAAACCAATGGTGGCGCCCTGCCGGAGTGGGTGGAGGAAGTCACGCGCAAAGTCATCGCCCATCTCGGCGGTCCCGTGGGCATTCATACACACAATGACGGCGGCGTCGGTGTCGCCAATGCGCTCGCCGCAGTCCGTGCCGGGGCCAATCAGGTCCAGGGCACCATCAATGGTTACGGCGAACGTGTGGGGAACTGCAACCTCATCACCGTCATGCCTAACATTCAGTTGAAAATGGGCTTTGACCTCGGGCTGGACCTCACCCGCCTCCGCGACCTCGCCTTCTTTGTGGATGAGCTGGCCAACGTCCCCCACGACATCCGCGCCCCTTACGTCGGCCTCGCCGCCTTCACGCACAAAGGCGGCCTACACGTCCATGCCGTGCAAAAGCTGGCCCGCACGTACGAGCACGTGGATCCCTCCCTGGTCGGCAATGAGCGCGTCATCACCATCTCCGACATGTCCGGCCAGTCGAACGTCCTCATGAAGGCCGAGGCCATGGGCGTCGCCCTCACCAAAGGCAGCCCCGAGGTTCAGAAGATCCTCGCCACGGTCAAGCACATGGAGAGCGAAGGTTTCGAATTCGAAGCCGCCGAAGCCAGCTTTGAACTCCTCATTCGCAAGCAGCTCGGTCAGCAGACCCGCTGCTTTGATCTCATCGAGTATCACACCACCCATCGTTACCATTCCGGTTCCTCCACCGAGACCACCGAGGCCACGGTGAAGATCCACGTGAACGGCAACGACGAATACACCGTGGATGAAGGCGACGGCCCCGTGAACGCGCTGGACAAAGCCCTTCGCAAGGCCCTGCTGCCGCACTTCCCCGCCATCGCCCAGGTGCGTCTGGAGGACTACAAGGTCCGCATCATCGACAGCGGCAGCGGCACCGCCGCCAAGACCCGCGTCCTCGTCGTCAGCAGTGATGGCACCCGCACCTGGGGCACCGTCGGCGTCTCTACCAACGTCATTGACGCCTCCTGGCAGGCCCTGGTGGACAGCCTGGAAC
>DMMK01000238.1 GCA_003453085.1 Verrucomicrobiales bacterium | reverse complement strand
TTTCCACCAAGCCGGAATTTGGCCCCAGGCAATCCACATGAGGGATGCCGGGTTCATCAGAAATGGTGTAGTCAAAGCTGACAATCTGCTGCCCCAAGTTGCGGAACTTGATGGTGTTTTCGATTGTTTCTTCATCCACCATGTCGCTCACCAGTTGATAGCTCACAGGGGCGTTAGGGAACGCGAGACGCTCCGAGGTGATGGTCTTGCAGGAGGCCAGTGCGACGGTGGCAAGGCCCAAAGTAAACAGGCGGGAGAACTTCATGAGTATGGGTTGAGAGAGAGCCGGGCAGTTGGAAATTAGTAGCGGTAGCGGAAGCCGATGAGGTAGCCATCGGAAGCAAAGTTCGTCAGCTCCTCCAGATCACCGACATGGAAGTCGCGATACTCAGCGAAGATGGAATACTGGTCTTTCCAAGTCCACTCCACGCCTGCATACCAGTTCCAGGAATTGATGAACTCATCCACACTGAAGGGAGTGGTGCTGGCCGTGTTGTTACCCGTGTTGTTAAACTGGGCACGAGACTTGGCTGTGGCATTGCGATACCAGACCTGACCACCACCGAAGCCCGCGCCCACGTAAGGGCGGAAACCGGCGGCAAATTTGCCGATGCGGGCACGGTAGCGATAGAGATCCAGGGCCAGGGTCCCGTTCAGGTTAAAGAACAGGGAATTCATATCGGCCTGATAAGCCACCGTGTCCGTGGCCAGACGTCCACCACCCGCAGGCTGATTGGCATCTGCCGAGCGCCCTTTGAGTTCGGTGGACATGAAGGTGCCCTCCACATCCACAGAAGCGAGGATGGGCAGACGTTTCATCTTCCAACTCTTGCCGACTTCGATGCTGAAACTGGCAGCACCATCGGAATCATCCAGACTGAATTTTTTGTCACCGATCTTCACGTCACCCGTCTGGCTCAGGGATTCGCCGACAGAAACACCGACGAAAGGACCGTATTTGCGCTTCTGGGCCGCGCCTTCACCGCCGAGTGACTTGAGTTCAAGCTCGGCCGCCGGGGCAGCCAAGGTGCAAAAGGTAAGAGTGAGCAGAGCGAGGGAACGCATGATGGGATGGAATTGCCGCGTCTATTAATCCGCGCTTTCACCTGCTGAAATGAGTTCGACGTGAAGAATTCGTCACACGTTACCCGCCGCAAAGTGTCACATTCTGCTCACACTCTGGCACATGATGAGACCTTTATTGATGCTCTGCCTGGCCATTTTGACAGCCCCGTTGCACGCCCAGCAGCCTGGCGGCTCGGCCCCCGTACCTGCGGCTGTTTTAGATCCCATCTCCCCAAATGTGCCTGCTGCCCCAGGTGAACCGGCCCTGCCACAGAACGCAGGATTTCCGGTGGACGTAAACAATTACGAAAACCCGCTCCTGCTTTTCCAAGGCGAGAAGCGCGACCTTCCCATGGCCGATGAAGAGAACCTGGAACTCCTCCCCCCCATCTCGCCATATCTTCCGGGCGAGCAAGCCCCCACTGGAACACCCGACAAGCCGCTAACTCCGGAAGAGCTGGAACTGCGCAGCCTGGGGGCCAAGGTGGCCGCTTCCGTCGTCGGCATCCGTGTCTGGGATGAATTTGGCAACCAGATCAGCAGCGGGGTCGGCTGCTTTGTCACAAATGACGGCGTTATCCTTACCGACACAGGTTTGCTGCATCCAGAGATCGCAGAAAAGGTGGACTACATCACGACCACCGGCGCAGATGGCACCAATCATAAAGTGGCCGGTTTCTACCTGGCGGATCTCGTCACCGGGGTGACCCTGTTGCAAAGTGAAACCAAGGAGACCACGCCATTGGAACTGGCCCCAGACACGGACTTTGCCCAAGAGCGCGCCTGCCACGTCCTCGCAGTCTCTGAAAAGCGTGGACTCGTGCTGGCGGATGCGAAGGTGCAAATGGACCCCGCCCTCACGGGCCTGGGCTGGCTGAATCTAAAAGGCACAGACTCCCCTGGCGCGGTGGGTTCCCCTGTCTTGTCGAAGGCCGGGCGTGTCATGGCCGTGGTGGGCATGAAGGTACCGCTGCAGAGCTGGATGAACTTTGCCCTGCCCTGCGATGCCGCCGCCTTTGAACTGCGCAAAAACCGCGCGCCCATGCAGCCGCTGTCGAAACTGCCCCAGACCCCCAAGCTGCGTGACGTGGCCAACGATCCCGAGTTCGTCGCCGCCTTTGCCACTCTTCAGCAAAAGCGTGTGGAGTCTGCCATGCGCAAGCTGGTGCAGCTCACCCGCAAATACCCTCGCAGTGCGGAATGCTGGGCACTGCTGGGGCTGAGTGCCACCTATCTAGGGGCCTCGCCGGAGGCGCTGAACTGCCAGCGCAAAGCTGTGGCTCTGGACCCCAAGGCGGGACTCTACTGGCACCAACTGGCCTTTGCCAAACTGCGCGAATCCCCCGGCGGCCTGCCGGACACCACGGAGGACCGCGAGGCGCTGGAACTGGCGGTGGAGCAGCGACCCAATGATCAACTGGCCTGGCTGCTGCTGGCCAGCCGCCACGTGCGGGATGGGGATCTGGGCAAGGCCGATGATGCCCTGCGCCGTGTCACCCTGCTGGCTCCTGGCTATGCACAGGCGCATTATTTGCAGGCTTATGTGCGCGGTCGTCTGAAAGACTATGACGGAGCCCAGGCAGCCATTTCCCAAAGCCTGAAACTGAACGCTGGCTACTCCGAGGCCTGGTATTATCAGGGACTGCTCTTTGATAAGCAGGGGAATCCGGGCGAGGCCACCAAAGCCTATCGTAACACCGTGCGCCTGCGCCCGACGCACCCCCAGGCCTGGATGAATTTGGCCTACGCCTATAAACAGATGGGCCGCGAAACCGAGGCCCGCGAAGCTTTTAAAGAGCATCAAAAGCGGACGCTGAAGGCGAAATGAAGCCGCGCCTTTGCGCAGCCCACAGCCTGCGCTAGGGTCCGCCCATGCTCCGCGCCTGGCTCGAACTCGCCCGCATCTCCAATCTCCCTACTGTCTGGACCAACGTCACCGCCGCTTGGTTGCTGGCGGGTGGTCCCTGGCTGGATGCAAAGCTGGGCTGGCTGCTGCTGGCGGGCTCCCTTCTTTATACAGGCGGCATGATCCTGAATGATGCGGCGGATGCCAAATTCGACCGCGAGCACAAACAGGAGCGCCCCATCCCAAGTGGTAAAGTGAGCGCCGGCATGGCTTGGGGCGTGGGGCTGGGGATGATGGCTGTGGGAGCAACTTTGGCCATCTTCACGGCCGGAGCTAGCCTGGGCATCACAGTCGCCCTCGCCGCCGCCATTCTGTTTTATGATCTCTACCATAAACCCTGGCCAGGGGCCGTGTGGGTGATGGGCTCATGCCGGGTACTGCTTTATCTCATGGCCAGCTCTACCATTCCAAGCAACGGGGCGAGCATTCCCTGGTGGCTAGATGATGACGGGCTGATTTTTGCCCCGACTTTAGGTGCCTACATCGTAGGTCTCACCATGGTCGCCCGCATGGAGGCTAAAGGGGCGGTCACCTCCCGCCTGCGCGCTTTTTTGGCCAAAGCGCTGCTGTATGCCCCGGCGTTGGTCGCCGTGGTCTTCTGGCTCAGCCGGGCGAATTGGCAGCTTATTCCGCTTTTGGGGGATCTCACACCGCTCGCTCCCCTGCCCTTCATCCTGCTCTTCATCGGCATGGTGGCTTATGCGACACGGGTCATGCGCCAGGGAGGGCCTGCGATTGGCCGGGCCGTGGGCATCCTTCTGGCAGGCATCGCCGTGGTGGATGCACTGGCAGTCATGCAAGTTTCCCTATTTCTGGCC
>DMMK01000468.1 GCA_003453085.1 Verrucomicrobiales bacterium | reverse complement strand
CCTCGTGTCGAGACCGATGTCGGGGACAGCTTTGACGCCATGAAAAACCAGGGCTGTGGCCTGGACCACGTCACCGGAGAGATTGCCAATGTCAGCGCCTGGCTGGGCACTCAGGGCGCACCCAAGCCCTACGTCGTCAAGCCTTGCACCAAGGAAGCACGGCCCTTCGGCTGCCGCACCGTCACTTGGCGAGGCCAGAAAGTCGCCATGGTCTGTTTTGGTCGGGGCGATCAGGAAGCCCACCTTTTTGTCGTGCTTAAAGAGTCCCTTCGCGACTCGCCCGAACAGCTCAACCCGGAAAAGGTGGAAAGAGTGGAGGGCTACCCCGTCGCCTCCTGGTCCTGCCGCAAGTATGTCTATGTCATGCTGGGCGACTCACCCGAGACAAACCTGGACGAGTTCCTCGTGGCCAGCTCAGATCTCAAATGACAGTGGCTGGCGCAGCCGATCGCGCTCCAGCACATCCGCCAGCGTTGTGTTCTGTAGCCACGCATTGACGTCATCCCGCAGGCTGCCGAATACCTGCCCCAGCCCGCATCCCCCTGGAATGCCACATTCACAGGCTGCCCCCGGCTGATCCGTCATCGTGGCGCAGTGGATGGGCTCAAACGGCCCGTCAATGAGTTGCACGATCTCCCCCAGGCTGATCCGCAGCGGCGCTTTTTGAAACTGGTAACCGCCGCCCACGCCACGCTTGCTGCGCAGCAGGCCACCGTTTTTCAGGACCAGCAAAATCTGCTCCAGGAACTTCAGCGGGATGCGCTCACTCGCGGCGATGTCCTGAATGGAAAAGGTGGATGTCTCAGGCGAGCGAGCCATCGCCAGCAAGGCACGCATGGCATACTCGGCTTTACGGGAGAGCTTCATGAAGACCTATGCGTTAAAGGAGTTTGATTTTGAGGCAACCAGCAAAGGCAGCATTTACGAAATTTTTTTTGACAACTGGACTCGTTTCTGGCCAAACTCTCATTGTTCCTATGAAATGGATTTTCTCCCTCATCACCCTCGCTGTTCTTTCCTCTTGCACCACGAAGCCCTACATGGTGGGCAGCGTGAATGAACAATTCTACAAGCGCTATCGCACCCCGGGTGCTGGCTACCACAAAAAGGGTGAAGTCCGTGAATACGACTACACCTGGCAGGAGCGCCTTCAGGGCACGGCTCACCTTCCGGTGGCCTTCCGCCAGAACCGCGCTAAGGTCGTTTACGTGCAGGAAGAGGCCCCTGTGGCCGCTCCTTACACCAGCAGCAAGTAAGCTGGTTGCCTTTTAGGCCTCTTTTAAAAGCGGTCTCCTTTTACGGAGGCCGCTTTTTCTTTCCATCGGCAGCAACCCTTTGACTGCCTTAAAACCCTCGCTGGACCCGAATAAGCCCCTTTCAAGCCAATATTTGTTCAAGAATGTTTAGAATCTTGAAAATAAACCTTGATTTCCCCTGTTTATCCAGCACCCTCCGCCTCCCCGAAAGTCCGAAATATATTTGATCTCATGGCAGTAGCAATCCGTCTCCGTCAAGAAGGCTCCAAAGGCCGTCTGTTCTATCGTGTCGTCGCCGCTGACCAGCGTTTCAAGCGCGATGGCCGCTTCCTCGAAATCCTGGGCACTTACGATCCCCAGAAAAAAGACAGCAACATCAACATCGACCTCGACAAGGTGAACTCCTGGATCTCCAAGGGTGCCCAGCCGACTGAGACCGTTCGCAGCCTCATCAAAAAGGTCGCCAAGGTCGCTGCCGCCAAGTAATGGGTTGAACGACATTTCTTGTTTCCGTTGTTGCTCGGGCTGACGGAAACATTTTAATTGCTTGTCATGGACGCCCCCGAAGCTCTTCGCGAATTCCTGACCTATGTGGTGGCCAATCTGATTGACCACCCGCAGCAAGCTTCCATCGCCATTGGCCACAATGCCAATGGCGTTTTGGCGTTCAGAGTCCAACTCGCCCCGGAAGACGTAAAACACGTCCTTGGCAAAAACGGCATGACGGCCAGCTCCATCCGCTCTCTGCTCACGACAGCGGCTGAGAAACATGGCATCCGCGTCAGTCTCAAGATCGGGGCCGCCAGAGATCTGGAAGGTGAGGAAACGCCCGAGCAGGAACAGCAGCGCGAAGCCGCCTCCGCTGACTGTTGATGCGGACCCTGGACGGATGTTTTCGTCCTGTTTTTTGATCCGCCAGCGGTTGCACAACTCGCCGCTCCGCATTATCCCCCGCGTTCCCTTTTCATGCCGCTGACTCTTCACGACACCCTTTCCCGTACCGCCCGCGCCATCACGCCTCTGGATGGCAAGACCCTGCGTTTCTACTGCTGCGGCCCCACCGTTTATGGCCCTGCCCACATCGGCAACTTCCGCACCTTTGTCGCTCAGGACGTGTTCCGTCGCGTGATCGAGCAGGGCGGCTTGGCCACCCTACATGTGCGCAACCTCACCGACGTGGATGACAAGACCATCCGCGATTCCCAAAAGGCCGGCCAGTCCCTCACCGACTTCACCCGCCACTGGACGGAGAAGTTTCATACCGACTGCGCCGCCCTCAATCTGCTGACACCGCATGTGGAGCCCAGCGCCGTTGCCCACATCCCGCATCAGATCCGCATGATCGAGACGCTCATCGAGCGCGGTCATGCCTATGCCACCCCGGATGGCAGCGTCTATTTCAAGGTCGCCTCCTTTGCTGACTACGGCCGTCTTTCCCACCTGGAAGACCGCGAGCTCAAGCTCGGTGCTTCGAGCGCCGCGAGTGCCACCGACAGCGATGAGTACACCAAGGACTCCCTCGCTGACTTTGCCCTCTGGAAAGGCAAGAAAGCCGAAGACGGGCCTAACCATTGGTCCAGCCCCTGGGGCGAAGGCCGCCCAGGCTGGCACCTGGAGTGCAGCGCCATGTCCCTGGAATATCTGGGCGAAGACTTCGATGTCCATGGTGGCGGTGTGGACCTCATCTTCCCGCATCACGAGAACGAAATCGCCCAGAGCTGCTGCGCCACCCATGGCAAGTTTGCCCGGCACTGGTTCCACGTCACCCATCTCATGGTGGACGGCGGCAAGATGGCTAAGACGCTTGGTAACTTTTATACACTCGAGAATCTCGCGTCTCGTGGTTATTCCCCCGCAGAAGTTCGGTATGTGCTCATTAGTGGCCATTACCGGACGCCGTTGAACTTTACCCTCCACTCGCTGGATGCCGCCCGTCAGGCTTTGCAAAAGATGGCGAAGTTTGACAAGGCTTTGCGGGAGGTTAGCGGCCTAACGGGAGATGTGACTAGCGATGAACCAGGCCCGTTTGCGGCCGCCTGGGAAACGCTGAATGATGACCTGAATGTGCCCGGAGCCCTGGGCGACATCTTCGGTACGATCAACAAGACCAAGGCTGCTTCCTTGTCCAAGGACGAAGCCACGGCGGTGCTTAAAGGCTTCCACTTCCTGCTTCGTGCCCTTGGCTTGAAGCTTCCTGTCCTGGTGGATGAAGCGGCCACGGAGGTTCCTGCGGACATCGCTGAACTGGCGGAGAAGCGCTGGGAGGCCAAGCAGTCCAAGGACTGGGCGGCGGCTGACGTTCTGCGCAAGGAACTCGATGCCGCTGGCTGGATCATCAAGGACAGCAAAGACGGCTATCAGGTGCTGCGCAAGTAACCAGGTGAAGCCGTTTGCCCATCCAGAGCTGAGGGCACCTGCCCTCAGCTCCTTGGGTGAAGACTAGCGCTTCTTCTCTTTAGGCTGCTTGCCGCGCACGCTCATGCGGAAGGGCACGCCGGGGGCGGGCCATTCTTTGCGGATCACGCTTTCCAGGAAGCGGAGATAACCATCGGTCATCTTGGCGGCGCGGTTGGCGAACATGACAAAGTGAGGCACCGGGATGGAGACGTCCTCGGTCTCGTTTACCTGCGTGACATACAGCAGCTTGAAGGTCTGCGGGCTGCGTCCCAGCGGGCCGGGGGTGTTCTCGATGGTCTCGTGCATCAGGCGGTTCAGCACGCCGGTGCCGATGCGGCCCTGGGCACCTTTACGCACGCGCTCGATCTGGACGAAGAGCTTGCCGACGTTGTCGTTGTTCTTGGCGGAGGTCGCCACCAGCGGGGCATAGCTGAGGAAGAAGAACTCGCGGCGCATGGTTTCGGCCAGTTCTTCCAGGCGATCCTTCTGCTGGGCATGGGGATGGAAGAGGTCGAACTTGTTCATGACCAGGATGCAGGGCTTGCGCTCTTCAACGATGAGCTGGGCGATTTTGCGGTCCTGCATTTTGGCACCTTCGGCGCAGTCAATATTGAGGAGGCAGAGGTCGGCGCGCTTGATGGCGGCATAGCTGCGCTGGATGCTGAAGATTTCCACGGCGTCTTCCACCTTCGCCTGCTTGCGGATGCCGGCGGTGTCGATGAGCTGGTAATGCTTGCCGTTATACGTGCAGTGGACGTCCAGGCTGTCGCGGGTGGTGCCGGGCAGGTCGCTGACGATGGCACGTTCCTGGCCCATGATGGCGTTCACCAGGGAGGACTTGCCGGCGTTTGGACGGCCCACGATGGCCAGCTTCAATGGCCGGGCGGAAAGGCGTTCTTCACGGGCTTCCTCCGTCTCTTCTTCGGTCAGCTCCAGCTTCTCAACAATGGAGTCCACCAGATCATCAATGCCGTAGCCGTGGACGGCGCTGACTTCGGCGGCGTTGCCAAAACCGATCTTGGCAAACTCACCGGAACCGAGGCGGCGCTTTTCGGAGTCGGACTTGTTGGCGACCAGAATGACATGCTTGTTTGTCCGGCGCAGCATCTGGGCGAGGGACTGGTCAATCGGGGTGATGCCTGCCGTCACATCCACCACGAAGAGCAGCAGATCCGCGACATCCAGGGCGATGGCGGCCTCCACCTGCACCTGCTCGGTCAGGACGTCTTCCGTGTTGGCGCCGATGCCGCCTGTGTCCATGATGTTGAAGACCTGGGGGCCGCGGCGGCATTCGGCCGTGATGCGGTCACGGGTCACCCCTGCAAGGTCATGAACGATGGAGATGTTCATGCCGGCAAGGCGGTTGAAGAGGGCGGATTTGCCCACATTCGGGCGGCCTACGATGGCGACGGTTTTACGCATGGGATGTGTTTTTCTAAAAAGGGATGGGGCCGGGTCAGTCGTGCTTGCCTGAATGCTCCTGAACCTGGCGTACGCCAGCAGCAAGATTGAGGAAGCCTGAGATGGCGGTGAAGGCCCCGGCGAGAGCCGTGGGCCAGATGAGGAAAGGGATGTCGAGCATCAGCCACAGCACGGCGGCGAACTGGGCAAAGGTGGCCACCTTGCCCGTCCAGTGGGGTTTGATCACGCACTTGCCGGTGAGGTAATCAATGAGAAAGGCCCCGCCGATGCTGGCCAGATCGCGGAAAATGACCAGGGTGGGGAACCACAGGGGGAAGTGCTGTCGCCAGCCGGTGAAGCTCAAGGTGATGATGCCAGAGAGCAGCAGGAGTTTGTCTGCCAGCGGGTCCAGAATGGCCCCCAGGCGGCTGCGCTGATTGAAATGCCGTGCCACATAACCGTCCACCGCGTCGCTCAGTGCCGCGACGGCAAACACCGCGATGGTCCACCAGCGCAGCGTCTCATTGGCCTTTCCAGAGGCCACGCTTTCCCCATAATACACCGCCAGCCCGATGAAAACCGGGATGAGGAGGATGCGGAAGAGGGTGATCTGAGTGGCGAATGTCACAGCGAACCTTCCCTTTAAACCCTGGGGAGTGGATTGCAATGCGTTCTGTTTCTCAGGCGAAAGCACAATTCTGATAGGGGTCAGGAATTGATGGGGTGGGAGGAGTGAAATATGGGAGGGAAAATAGTGCCAATGCTTAATCTGAGTTGCGGGGGAAGTTCCCTCGCTTTATCTCCAGGGGATCTTGATGAAATCATTTTCTGTGACTTTGCTGGCTGTGCTGAGCGTCTTGGTGGGTTCGATGGAGACGGCTTTGGCCGCCCTCAAACCGAAGGCTGAGGAGATATGCTCGTTCCCAGCGATTCCACGGGCGGATTACATTGCGCGGAAATTGGTGAAACATCCTGGCAACGGCTGGTTTTACGGCATCACCACACGCCGCTTTCTTGGCCGTTATGTGATGTTCCGAATTCGATTCAACGGGGAGTTTGAGCCGGTTCATGTGTTTCAGGACACGCAGGATTTTAACACGGCTCCATCTTTGGAACTGACGATAGGGCGTGATGGTCATTTTTACGGGGTCATCAATCCTGTGGACGAGGTGGGCGTGGGCAGCTTTTACAAATTGAGCCCTGAGGGTGTGTACACTTCTTTGGGCAGCTTTGGTGGAGGCTATTCAGTGGGCAAGCTCACCGAAGGTGCCGATGGGGAGTTCTACACCCTGGGCGATGCGGGTGGCACCAAGGGATATGGGAGGGTGATCAAAGTCACCGCTGCGGGCGTTCACAGTGTGGTGGCGAGCTTTGCCAGCCAAGTGGTCAGGAGAAGCTACTGGGGACAACTGACCCTGGGACCTGATGGCAATTTTTATGGGCTGAGCAATACCAGCGGTGTACCGAATGACAAAGGCTCGGTGTTCAGGATGACGCCCTCGGGGTTGTTTACCAGAATCGCCGCTTTTGATGGAGGCAGCGCCGGGCAGCTTCCGTTTGGAAATTTGTTGTTGGGACCGGATGGCAACTTCTATGGCCTGGCCCAGGGCGGATGGTGGGGAAATGTCTTCAAGGTTACCCCCGCCGGGGTTTTGACCAATCATTATTCCGTGCCCAGTCGTGTCCCCGGCAACATCGCTGAATTCAAGGGCCTGTCCCAGGATGATGCGGGGAACCTTTGTCTGGTAACGGAGAGTGGCATTTACAGGATCAACCCGGAAGGTACGGCCACGACGTTTTTCGAGGGACTGACGGATGCCTCCACGGGGATTGTCCAGGGGGACAATGGTCTTTATTATGGGATCAAGACGCAAGGCGGGCACCTCAATCTGGGCAGCTTTTATTCGATCTCCGCGCAGGGTACCCAGGCGACGGTCATCGACTTTGGCCGGGTGGGCCACTATCGTCCTTATGGCAGTCTGACCCTGGGGCCTGATGGAGATCTGTATGGGATGACTTCGAGCACGGTACAGTACGGTTATGGCAGCATCTTTCGGCTGACGCCCGAGGGTGAACTGACCACTAAGGTGCGCTTTGGAGATCCGGCTGGTCTTCCGGGAACTTTCCCCCGAGGTCATCTGACGCTGGGAAATGACGGGGCTTTTTATGGGATGACCGCCTTCGGAGGCGGCGGGGGCGATGGCAGCATTTTTAAAATGACTCCTGGAGGCGTTGCCACAAATTTGGTTAACTTCTCCTCCTACAGTGGGCCTTATCGTGGTTATGCCCCGCTGGGCAGCCTGATGCTGGCGGCTGACGGATTTTTTTATGGAACGACCTATCGGGGGGGCATTTCGGATTCGGGAACGGTGTTCAAGATGTCGGCAGGGGGAGCTGTGACGGAGTTGGCCGATTTTACCTGGCTCAATGGCCGCTATCCGGTGGGGAGCCTGGGGGTGGGCCCGGACGGTTACCTGTATGGGATGACGTCGGCTGGAGGCAGCTATGGTTATGGGACCATTTACCAACTGATGGCCACTGGGGCGATCACCACGGTGGTGGAATTTACCGGAGATGAGCCCGGTGCCAAAGGTGCCAGTCCCTGTGGCAGCCTGATCCTGGCGAGCGATGGCAATGGGTATGGCATGACCCAGTATGGAGGAGCGTCGGATATGGGCACGGTGTTTAGAATCACCCCGACGGGCCAGTTCACGACGCTGGTGGAGTTCACGGGAATGACGGGAAGCCGAAAGGGAGCGGAGCCGCGCGGCAGCCTGACCCAGGGGCCGGATGGCCGTCTCTATGGCATGACCTCGGCCGGGGGGACATCGAACCTGGGCGTTGCCTTTGCGTTGACCACTTCGGGCAGCTACTCGCTTCTTCTCGATTTCAAAGGCAGCAGCCGTGCGGAAGGGGCTGAGGAGGGGGCCGTTCCGTTGGAGGGTCACTTCATCACGGGGGCTGACGGCCATCTTTATGGCATGACTTCGGAAGGTGGCAGTCGGGGCGGTGGCAGCGTCTTCAGGCTTAATCTTTACACAGCGATTGCAGTAAGTGGCAATGGCGTGCCCATCGTCCGAGGGAACAACCCGCCTTTGGTATCGGACAACCGCGACTTTGGCCGGGTGAAAGTGGAAGGCAGCAGTGCTGGCCGGGCCTTCACTCTGAGCAATCAGGGGACCATGCTGCTGAATCTGGGGAATGCCTCGCAGATCCGTTTTTCGGGAGAGCATGCGGGAGATTTCTCCGTCAGCTCCCCGCCGTCGGCCTCGGTGCAGCCGGGAGTGGGAACGGGCTTTGGCCTTCTGTTTAATCCCTCGGCTGAAGGGTTGCGGACCGCCCAGGTGACCATCACCAGCTCTGATGTCAATGAGGCCCCCTTCACCTTCAATGTTCGGGGCTATGGCACCCTCAAAGAACCGGAACTGCAAAAGCCGAGCGTGAGGCTGGCGACGCCGACGGGCAAAGTGGTGAGCCAGACTTCGCCCTTGCTGGTGTCTGGGACTGCCAGCGACAATGTGGGCTTGGCGAAGGTGGAGATCTCCTTGAACGGGGCTGAGGCCGTGACCGCGACTCTGGGCACGAGTGCCCAACCGACCGCCGTTCCATTCACTGCGAGCCTGGTACCCGTCATCGGAGCCAACACGCTGCTCCTGACGGTGGAGGACACGTCTGGCAACATTGGCACGTTGAGTTACACCTTCACCTATGAGCGGCGTTTCCAGCTGAGCCTGGTTCGCGAAGTCCCGGCTGCGCAATCCGAGACGCCCGACAAGGTAGGGGCGGTGGCCCTGCTGGCGACGCCCGCCAAAGCTGCTACGGCGTTGGGCAAAGCGCCCCTGCCACCGACTGCGGCCGTGCTGCCGGGAACGGTGTTGAAGATGACTGCGACGGCCCGGCCGGGCTATCTGTTCAGCCACTGGGAAGAGCTGCCGGAGGATGCGCTGGCTGTGGCGCAGACGGTGGTTTTCACCATGCCAGAGAGGGATGTGCTGGGTGTGAAAGCAGTGTTTGTGGAAAACCCATTGCCGGCCTTGTTTGGGGCCAAAGCAGCGGTTCATCAGGGACTGCTGCGGCCTGAAGAAGGCACGGCTGCCAACATTCACACGACGGGTTTTGTGAGTGCCACACTGATACCGACGATCGGCAGCCTGAGTGGAAAGGTGTATGCCGGCGGGGCCAGCGTGCCTTTCAGGGCGGTGGGGGGGGGGGATGGAGGCGGATGGTTTAAAAGGGGGGGGGGATATGCCCGAGGCTTTGGCTTTCAGGACAAGGAACTGTTTCTGGACTGGACTGAAACGGGGCTGGTCCTGGCGCTGAACGGCCCGGCGGGGGCTGAAAGTTCCGGCACTGCGGGCCCGATGAAAGCGGCAACGGCGGACCTGCTGGATGCCAAGGGCAAAACGGGGGTCTACACGATGGCCCTGGCGGCGATGGGGCAGGAGCCGCCGCGCAGCCTTGCCAGCTATCCCCAGGGGACGGGCTATGTGACCCTGACGCTTTCTGCCAATGGCACGGTGAAGCTGGCGGGTCTGCTGGCTGACGGCAGCAAGATCACAGCAAGCAGCTTTTTGACGACGTCCACGCGCAGCCCGTTCTTCCTGCAACTGCCGACACCGGGGGCCGCCACAAAGCTGGGGAGCTTGTCTGGGACGCTGGTCTTCAAACCTGCAGGGCGGCCCGATGACGATGTCATCTGCACTGATGTACAGTGGTTCCGCCCGGCGGTGACGGAGGGGAAAAATCTGGCCACCCAGCTCTATACGGCAGGCTGGCCGGAAGGGGTGAGCCTGGATGGTGCAGGCGCGCGGTATGATGTCTTGCTGACCCTTCAATCTGCCCTGGGACTGGATGCCATGAGCGAGGCTGGCAATGCCATTTTGGGTGTGGAGGCTGGGCGGCTTTCTGAAGGGAAGCAGTGGCGGCTGAATGTGGACGGCAACAAGCTCCTGAAGCTGGATGCGGCGGACAAGACCTACACGCTGACCTTCAATGCCAAGACGGGGCTGATGCAGGGTACCTTTGCGCCGAACTGGAGCCAGCCCTCCAAGACCCTGCCTAAATTCACGGGCCTGCTGATCCAAAAAGGTACTTACAAGGGAGCGCATGGTCATTCCATCAGCAATGCCGTGGGGGACACGGATCCTGAAAGCAGCAATGTTTCCCTCTGGTGGCCTTGAGCCTAACGAAGAAGGATGGTAAAAAGATGTTTGGACAACGATGGAGGTCGTTGTTTTTCCTCGTCTTTTTGCCAAGGATTCGAGTCTGAGCGAGTCTGCCATCCGCCTTATTTTTGGATTTGTTATAACAAGAAGTGTGATGGATTGGTGAAATTGAGGCCGTTCGGGCGTCGCGCAGCGACGCGATGAGTGAAGGCGGTTAGCGGGCCAAAACCGCGCCTTGAAAAGGCGCGGCTAAGATACGGACGCCGCTCTGCGGCTGGGGAAAGTGGCATCGGGATGCGTACCAGGTCCAGGAGGTCTGAAGCTTGGTTCAGCCAACCCGTGTGGCTAAATCGTATTAT
>DMMK01000022.1 GCA_003453085.1 Verrucomicrobiales bacterium | reverse complement strand
TCGGATATAACCGGACTTGCGAAACGGTGCGAATGTTTTTCCTTGGCGAGCGTTCTTCCTGCATGACCCTGCTCCAGCGTACCCTCAGCATCGTCTCCCTGACCTCCCTTCTGGCCAGTTGCCAGTCCACAGGCAGTTACAAGATCACGCTCAAGGATGGCCGCCAATACCTGTGCAAAGGTCGACCCCAATTTCAGGGCAAGACAGGCTACTACCGCTACCGCACTTTTCAGGATCGCGACTCGCTGCTGCGGGCCGATGAAGTGCTCATGATCGAAGAACAAGGCACATGACCTCCCTCCCCCCGCCGCCTCTGGTGCTGGCCTCTCAGTCCCCCCGGCGCATCGAACTGCTGCGTGAAGCCGGATACAGCTTTGACATCCTCGTCCCTGAGGTGGAGGAAGCCCACGATGCCAGCCTGACGCCCGAGGCCCTGACGGTGGAAAATGCCCGGCGCAAAGCTGCTGCAGGGGCTGCATTGAGACCGGAGGCCCTCGTCATCGGCGCCGATACCCTCGTTTATGTGGATGGTGATCCGCTGGGCAAACCCAAGGATCTGGATGAAGCCCTGGCCATGATGCGCCGCCTCTCTGGCCGCCAGCATCAGGTCTGCACAGGCGTCTATCTCGCCCGCGAAGGCGGTAGCGCGGGAGAAGGCTTCCATGTCATCACGGAAGTCACATTCAAACCACTGACGAATGCCCTCATCCAGGCCTACCACGCCCGTGTGAACCCACTGGACAAAGCCGGAGCCTACGGCATCCAGGAATGCAGTGAGATGATCCTCGACCACCACGAGGGTTCCTGGACCAACGTCATGGGCCTGCCCATGGAGAAGCTGGTGAAGGTGCTGGGGAAGGCAGCGGGGGCCTAATATTCGCACCCTATCTCACAACCTCAATTTTGCCGCTCTTCTTCGCGGAACTGGGTGGGTGTCAGCTTGGTCATGCGTTTAAAGTCCTTGCTGAAGAAAAACTGATCCGCGTAGCCGACTTGGCGGGCGATTTCTTTGACAGGATCGTCGGATTCGATGAGGCGGCGTTTTGCCTGGTTGATGCGCTCACGGCGCAGCCAGTCAATGGGGCTGGTGCCGATGGCGGCTTTGAACTGGCGGCTGAAGTGGCTTTCGCTCATGCCCGCAAGTTGGGCCAGTTCCACCACGCGGATGGGCTGGTGGAAGTAGAGACGCATCTTCTCCAGGGCCTTTTGCACCGGCATGGGCAGATCAGGGCGAATAAGATCAGGATCTGACAAACGAGCATCAAAGGCCATGGCGATGATGGACGAAACTGCAGCATTGACGTGAGCGGCATCGCAGGGGCGATTGCCTTCCAAATAGTCAAAGCTGCGCTCAAACTCCGTGGCTGCTTGGCCCGCATCAAAGCCTGCAAACACCGGCATGGAGCGCACTTCCAGCAGTTGGGAAATACGGTCGAGCGAGCGTCCCTCGGCCCGCACCCAATAGACTTCCCAGGGATCTCTGGAAATAGCCCCGTAAGCGTGTGGGTGGTGGCAGTTCACCCACACCAGTTGCTGCGGGCCCACCTCGTGTTTTTTCCCGGCCACCTGCACCCACCCCTGGCCGCTGAGGCAGAGAATGAGTTCATGCCCAGGATAGGTTTCCCGCTGGATACGGTGCTCGATCCCAGCTTTCAGATGCCCGGCTCTGACCACGGAATAAAACAAGTCCCTCTGCCAGTCCGCTGGAGTGGCGTAGAGATTCTTGAGAAAGCTGGTCTCCTGAGGGGGGATTTTCATGGCGGTATAATACAACAAGTGAGCAACGGTTATCTTGACCGGGTATTGGTTTTTTTTGAGATCCGTTTTGAGGTTGATCTGTCGCCCCGGCTCATCAGGTCTCGGAGCGCAAAGAATTTCACGTGACAAGGGTGACATCTCTAAGACTGCTCTGGCGCGAAGCGAATCACTGTGCTAAGGCAACCAGTTCCCCCGGTCTCCACCGTGGGTTTTGTGCTCATGCCTGACTTCGCCACATCCCTCCCCGGTCTCCTTCAGTCTTTTGATCCACGTCTTCGACAGGAGGCGGAACGCCTCGCCGATGATGATGCCATTCGCGGTCTCGACATTGTGGAGGACGAAGTGCTGGCAGAGGTGATCTTAGACGACCGCCGTGTGAACGTACGCTGGGCCCTCGAGGACGATGCCTGGATCTCAGAAAGCGATTGCGATGAAGAGCCGCTGCACCTGCTGGCCCTATGTGCTGCCCTGGTGGCTGCTCAGCGTCGGTTTGCACGCCAGGTCCCCAACAGCACCGCACCTTCTCTACCCCCTGAGGAAACGTTTCAGCTCATGCTGGAGCGACGTCTCGCGCGCCAGCTCACGCCAGAAGAAGAAGGCTACCTTAGCAAGCTGGAAAAACGATTCCAACGCGTGCGCCAGAGCGGCCACATTTATGATCAGGACATGGTGCGCCTGCACCCGCGCTGGAGCATCCAGAGTGTGGATCCTCTGGCCCTATGGCCTGAGCCGCCGGTGAACCTGCGCGAATTCTGGGAATACGTGGCCCTGGCGCTGAATGAGCGCAATCTCCCCGCCCCCTCCTTCCTGCGTAACAGTGTGGACCTAGATGCCGTGCGCGCCCGGCTCAGCGCCTGGCGTCAGGAACGCACGCTGCCCCTGTGGCGCGAACGCATCCGCACCCTTCTGCGTAGCTTGTCTGACGCTCCGCCAAAACAGCGCCGTAACTGTGACCTGCGCCTCATCATCACCCCATCCGAAGCCCGCCTGCAAATGCGTGCGGGTGAGGACGCCGCTTTCCGCAATGTGGCGGGTGGAGAGCTAACCTCCCTGGAAAACGAATATGAACGCGGCGCATTGACGCTGCCTGCGGCGGCAGAGCTGATGCTGCTGACCTGCGTGAGCCAGGCCGGGGCCAATCCGGGGGATGTCTGCCGTTTTGATCTGGATACGCACAGCCGCTGGCTGGGCACTCTGTTTCAGCAGCCTGCCTTGCAGGCACGACTGCTGACGCTGGATGAAATGCCTTTCCGCCGGGTCAATGAACCCCTTCGCTGGTCCAGCAAAGAAGAGGCTGAAACAGGGCAACTGCGGCTGGAACTCATCCAGGACTATGGAACCCCAGCCCCGCTGCCACTGCGCGTGATGCATGGCGTGGAGCCCCTCTTCCTCTCGGCAGACACCGTCTTCACGGGACCGCTGTGGTTCCCCGAGGAGACCCGCCTCGATTCACCAGCTTCCATCCCGATCAATGCCCTGGCCACCCAGGATGGTATCGCCTTCCTAGAAAAGCTCAGCTTGCCCCTGCCTGCGGACATCGCCTCCCGTATCCGGCATGAGCCACTGCAGGTGCAGGTGCGCGCCAGTTGCATCGCCCGTTCCCACGCCACCAGCACGGAACACGCCGTTTTCCAAGTGGAGGCCGCCACGCCCGATGGCACCGTGAGGGAAGTCCTCCGCTATGCTGGCTGGCAGCCGACGGAAAACGCCCGGCCCGATGATGACAACAGCATCATCTGCCGCGACCGCACCGCCTTGGGCCTGGCCGAAGCAGCCCTGCAGGACATGCGTCCCGTATATGATGCCGAGCATGAAGGCTTCCGCGTACGCCTCACCAAGACCTTTCCAGACCAATTCAACAACTGGGCCCAAAGCTTACCAGAAGGCATGAGCCTGACGGCGGACGAGCGCCTGCAATCCATCCTGGCAGATCCTCTAATCGCCCGCGTGCGAATCGAGGCCTCCCAGACAGCCAACATTGACTGGTTTGACCTGAAAATGGTCTTTGAAGTGGACGGTGCCGACCTGAAAGCCGCAGACATCCGTCGCCTCATCGCTGCCAAAGGCGGCTTTGTGCAGCTTGCCGATGGCACCTGGCGTCGCGTAAAGCTGGAACTCAGCGAAGAACAGCAAGCCATGATGGACCAACTGGGCCTGGACATGGATGAATTCAGCAATGAAGCGCACCGCCTGCACTGGCGTCAGCTCACCGGCCAGGGGGCCAAAGAAATCATCAACCCACGCGCTTGGCAGAATCTGACCCAGCGCATGGAAGAGGCAAAACTGGAGGAACGCCCCCCGGTTCCAGAAGGCCTGGGTGTGACCCTTCGCCCCTACCAGGAAGAGGGCTTTCACTTCCTCTCCTACCTCAGCTTGAACAAATTCGGCGGTATCTTGGCTGATGACATGGGTCTGGGTAAAACCATCCAGAGCATCACCTGGATCCTGTGGCTGCGCAGTCGCTATCGCAATGCCTGGCCATGCCTCGTCGTGTGCCCAAAGTCGGTCCTCGACGTCTGGGCCACTGAATTTGCAAAAGCAGCCCCAGGGCTGAAAGTGCAAGTGCTGCGCGACAAAGAAGAGCTGGATCTGGAAATCCTATACAAGGACTACCACGTCATGGTGATGAACTACGCGCAGCTCCGTGGCTGCATTGAGCTGTTGGAATCTGTGAAATGGCTGGCCGTCATCCTCGATGAAGGGCAGCACATCAAAAACCCTGACAGCAAAGCCGCCAAGGCAGCCCGTATGTTGAAGGCGGAAAGCCGCCTCGTCCTCAGCGGCACGCCGGTGGAAAACCGTTTGTTAGACCTGTGGAGCCTCATGACCTTCGCGGCCCCGGGTGCCCTGGGAGATCGCAATTATTTCCATCGCCATTTCGACCGCCGCAAGGATGCCAAGGCCAGCGAGCGCCTCTCCGCCCGTTTGAAACCCTTCTTGTTACGCCGCACGAAGTCGCAGGTGGCCAAAGACCTGCCTGCGCGCAGTGAAGAAGCCATGCTTTGCGAAATGAGCGGCACTCAGGAGCGCCTGTATCGGGAAGAACTGGCCAAGGCCCAGCACATGGTGCTCACCGCCTCCGGCTTTGAAGTCCTGGCGCAGAAACGTTTCGCCATCCTGCAGGCCCTTACCCGTCTGCGCCAGATCTGCTGTCACCCCGCCCTGGTGGACAAATCCGCTGGTGATGAGGACAGCGCCAAGCTGACCTCCACGCTGGAGCTCATCGAAGGCCTCCATGCCGAAGGGCACAAGGTGCTGCTCTTCAGCCAGTTCGTCACCATGCTGAGCATCATCCGGGACAACCTGGATACGATGAAGATCCCCCACTACTGGCTCACCGGCAGCACGAACAACCGTTCTGAAGTGGTGCAGAACTTCCAAGAAGATCCAGACCCATGCGTGTTCCTCCTGTCGCTGAAGGCAGGCGGCAGCGGTCTGAACCTCACCTCCGCCAGCTACGTCATCCTTTACGATCCCTGGTGGAACCCCGCCGTGGAAGCCCAGGCCATTGACCGTGCCCACCGCATCGGCCAAACCCAGCCAGTGATGGCGTACCGGATGATCACCAAAGGCACCATCGAAGAGAAGATCATGCTCCTGCAGCAGAAGAAGAGCCTTATGTCCGCCAATATCCTGGGCGAGGGCGGCTTCTCCAGCACACTGGAGAAATCCGACTTCGAGTTCCTCTTTGGCCTGGAGGCCGAAGAAGCTCTGCGTTCAGAAGATTGATCCGCAGCCCTTGAGGCTGTTTTTGCAAAGCTAGCATCAGGGTGGGGAAACCCCTTGCCCTGATGCTTTTGCGTACTTCTCTGCTGAAAAATGACGCAATGAGTTAGGCTGGGAATCCCCCCCAATCATGGAATTGACCGTCTTGCTGCCCAGCCGTCATCACCGGATCACACCGAGCAGGTAAAGCCCACAAAACCGCAGATTCAGGAACAAGCGAGATGGGAAGTCACGTTGTAACCACCACCCATGCGCCAGCTTTCCCAATCCGGCCCAGCCCGATCGAGGCTAACCTATTTTGCTACCACGGCAGCTTTGGCCTTGAGCCTTTTCACGGCTGCCACCTCTACGGCTGAGGATTTTTTCGACGAAACCCAGGCCACCACTCTCTTTGCCTTCGACAACGTTTCCATTCCCCACTCCCAGAATCTGCGGCTGGAAATGCGGCAGCCTAAAAAACATCCGGGCAACCCTGTCGTAACACGTGGGCAGCCCGGAACACCCGATGCCAAAGGTGTGCAGTTCTATGGCTCCATCATCCGGGAACAGGGTAAATTCCGTCTCTGGTATGTGGCCTTTGACGATGACTCTGCCAACAGTGTGGCCTCTTCTCGCTGGCGCGCTGCCTATGCTGAAAGCGACGATGGCGTCCATTGGGTCAAACCCAACCTGGGACTGGTCAGCTACAAGGGCAGCAAAAACAACAACCTCATTCTCACGGACCCAAGCCCGCTTGGTTTCGTGAATATCAAAGTACTGGCCGAGCCGGAAGATCCGGACCCTGCGCGACGCTACAAGATCTCGACCCATGTCTATTTTAGGCACCATCGGCGGCTTGGCACCTTAGCCCCCTTTGTCAGCGCCGATGGCCTAAGCTGGAAGATGGAGAACGAAGTCAAAAGCCAAAAGGCAGAGCTGTTAAAAAAGGACCTGGTGCTTCCTGGCATCCATTTTGAACCCTCGGGCGGGCTATACAAATGGGATGGCATGTTCTATGCCTCCGGTCAGAACTCCATGGATGCCACACGCCCCTACCATGGCCGCGTGGCGCGGGTGTATCGCTCCGCTGACTTTTTAAACTGGTCCCAGACAAGCGGCATCTCCTTCACCCGCGCCGCTCAGCACACCTTGTTAGGCCCTGGCCGCAGCCGCGAGGGCGAGCAAACCCACGAAGGAATCAGCGTCTGGAACCGCCGCAATGTTCTTCTGGGCATCTTCGGCATCTGGCATGGGGCCAAAGAATGGAAGGACGTCACCATTGACCTTGGGTTTGTGGTCAGCAATGACGGCGTCCTTTTTCGCGAACCCGCCAACGAATGGACCTTCCTCAAAAGGGGCAATGATGGCGAATGGGACCAGGGAGGACTGATCCAGGGCCAAGGTTTTGAAAACGTCGGCGACCAGACCTATGTTTACTACGGTGCATGGGATCCTCGGCATTGGGAAAAGGAGCCTCCTCGCGGTGGCGTGGGCATCGCCCTGCTGCCACGTGACCGTTTCGGCGATCTTGTCGTTGAAGAGGCAGGCAAAGGCCCCAGCGACTATCAGCTTCCCGAGATCACCAGCGAATTCATCACCGCCGCCGTGGATGTGAAAGCTAGCCAGTCCCAGCATTTCCACCTCAATGCCCAAGGCCTGGGGGCAGAAGCCGCCCTCAAAATAGAAATCCTGGATGCTCAGGAACGTCCTCTGCCTGGGTATTCCGGCAAGGATGCAGCCTTCATTCGCCAAAGCGGCTTCCAAACCCCCATCGAATGGAAAGGCCATCGAAAGATTTCCGGCCTACCTGCTCGCATTCGCCTGCGAGTAACCTTTGAAGGTCCCCGCAATACCGACATCCGATTCAGCGCCCTTTATCTGCAACCCGCCTCCTGATTTCTCTCGGCCTGATTACCTGAAGGAGGCAAACGGTAGGCACTACTTCACCCGCAACCAAGCCCGCCAATGAGGCAAAAGCCACAGCACGATGAGGAGGATCCATAAAGTCCCCACGCAGCACGCCAGGCCCAGGCTGGAGATGCCACGATTTCCTGCAAAGAAAAGGCTGGCGAACCCGATGACCGTCGTCATGCCAGAAAAGAAGACCGCCTTGCCAGTGGTGGCCCGCACATAGCGGATGTCATTCCCCGTGCGCTTCAACGCGAGGAGAAGATGAATGCCATAATCAATCCCGGTGCCCAGCAGCAGAGGAATGGCGGCCAGGCTGGCTAGATTCCACCCCAGGCCCAACAAACTCATCGTCGCAGCCAAAGCTCCCAGGCCGCCGCCGAGTAGCAGGACCGACAGCAGCCGGTCCTTCACTCCCCGGAACGTGATCAGCAGTGTGAACCCGATGATCCACATGGTGGGACGCACAG